>RFHL01000139.1 GCA_003696875.1 Bacteroidota bacterium
ACCCTGGCCACGCCATCGAGGCGGGCTGGTTTATCCTGGAGGAGGCACGGCTGCGGGACAAAGATCCCGCCCTGCTGGAGACCGGCCTCCAGATCGTCGACTGGTCGTGGCAATGGGGCTGGGATACCGAGTACGGCGGCATGACCTATTTTCGCGACGTCAAGGACCTGCCCGCCACTGAGTACTGGCACGACATGAAATTTTGGTGGCCGCAAAATGAGGCCATCATCGCCAACCTGCTGGCCTGGCACCTGACCGGCGAAGCCCGCTTTGCCGAGCGGCACCAGCAGGCTCACGACTGGGCCTATGCCCACTTTCCCGACCCCGAGCATGGCGAGTGGTACGGGTACCTGCACCGCGATGGACGCCTTTCCACCCGCCTCAAGGGCAACTACTGGAAGGGGCCCTTCCACCTGCCCCGCATGCAGCACTACTGCGCCCAGCTGATCGACGCCCATCTGGCAGGCCAGCTATAAACAAAACCGCCCGCGAGCAGGCTCGCGGGCGGCAAAAGAGATAACAGGGCCCCATCAGGGGAAGATGCCCAGCTCTTCGTAAGTCAGGGCAATCTTGCCCAGGGCACTTACGAAAGCGGCTTGCCGCAGGCTGTCGGTCTTGTGACGCTGGTGCACCTCCCGGATCTCCCGGTAGGCGTGAGACATGGTTTCTTCCAGTCCCGACATCACCAGGTCGCGCTCATCGGCCCCCCGGATCAGGGACTCCCGCTGCAGAGGCGTCAGGTTTACCTTCGCGGCCGATTCGATGGCCTCGACCATGCGCTGATTGCTCATCGCCTCGTAGCGCTTGTCCATTTGTCCGAAGGAGACCCGGGCCAGGTTTTTCAGCCACTCAAAGTAGGAGACCGTGACGCCGCCGGCGTTGATAAAGAGGTCAGGCAGGACCATGAGGCCGCGGTCCCGGAAGATGGCCGCTGCATCGGCGGTAGCGGGACCATTGGCGGCTTCGGCGATGATCTTGGCCTTGACCCGCGGAGCGTTTTCCGAGGTGAGCTGGTTTTCCAGGGCCGCCGGCACCAGGATGTCACAGTCATATTCCAGCAGTTGCTGGGAAGGCTTCACGTTTTCACAACCAGGCACATCCAGAATAGATCCGGTTTCGCGCCGCTTCTGGAAGGCCGCATCGACATCGATGCCTTTGGGATTAAATAGGCCGCCTTCGTACTCGGCGATGCCGATGATGATGGCGCCGCCTTCCTGAAGAAACTTCGCGGCGTGGTAGCCCACGTTCCCCAGGCCCTGCACGATCACGCGCTTGCCCTCGATCCCGGTCGAGAGTCCGAGGGCGTCCATGTCTTCCTTGATGCTCACCGCTTCCTTTAGCCCAAAGAAGACCCCGGCTCCGGTAGCCTCGGTGCGGCCGGCGACGCCGGCCTGGGAGAGGGGTTTGCCCGTCACGCAACCGAAGGCATTGATGGCCTCAGGGTGCATGGTGCGATAGGTATCCACGATCCAGGTCATCTCCTGCGGGCCGGTCCCGTAGTCAGGTGCCGGCACATCCAGGGCCGGGCCCAAGGCATTTTTGGTGATGAGCTCGTAGGCATAGCGCCGGGTGATGCGCTCGATTTCGCTCTTGGAGTAGGCCGCCTTGCTGATCTTGATGCCCCCTTTGGCGCCTCCAAAGGGAACATCCACGACCGCACACTTGAAGGTCATCAGGGCCGAGAGGCCGGCCACCTCTGATTGCGACACTTCGGTGCTGTATCGGATGCCTCCTTTGACTGGGAGCTTGTGGTTGGAGTGCTGGATGCGGTAGGCCTCAATCACCTCTACCCGGCCGTCGTCCCGGCGGATGGGGAAGTTGATCTGGAGGGTCAGATTGGGCCGCTTGATCTGATCGACGAGACCCGGGTGAAGGTCGGTAAAGCTGGCGGCCTCTTCGATAAAGCGGCAGACATCAGCGAATAAGTTGTAGTCCTGCATAGGGATAAGTTGGGAATGAGAGTGCGTTTTAGACGCAAGAAAACAGCGCTAGTTACACCTTGTGCCGGAAATTTCCCAACATTTCCCTTTTGAAATTTGATTCAGTGTAAGTGTCTATTGGCTAGGTTTTTATGAGGCTCGATTTGCGTTTGTGTACCCCCGAATCCGTGAGAGTCGTAGGCAGCCTGAGCCCGTCGAGGACCATTTTCTCATAGGCAATGATGCCGCTGAGACAGGCCCCGGGAATGCCCTGGCCGGGATAGGTGCTGTCGCCACAGATATAGGCGCCTCGATGGTCCAGCCGGGCGTCAAGCATGTGCCAGGGCTTGATCCGCATGTATTGCGGATAGCCACCGACAAAGCCCCAGGCCCGGGCCGTCCATTTTTGCCAGCTACCCGGGGTAGAGGCATGCCAGTAGGTGATGTCCTCCCGCCGGACCAGTCCGGCTTGGGCCAGCGCGGCAAAGATGGCCTCTGCGATGGCCTCCTTGTCCGTCACCTGCCGGTGGGCCGGGTCGGGCACGTGGGTGGAGACGGAGCCGACCACTTCGTCAGGACCGCACCGGTCCGGATCATCGGGGTGACTCAGACTCAGAAATATGCTGTGTGACCCAATCTGGGGCAGGGGCGCGGACAGATGCACCTGATGGTGCAGGCTGTCGTAGGCCCGGTGGCGGCGCATCACAAACCCTAGCTGGAAGGCGCTGTTCAGCGCCTCCGATTGCATCAGCCGCTTTTGGTAGCGGGTCTTCAGACGCTCATCCTGCCACAACGCCAGGGTGTTGTTGATGGGAATGGCCGAGACCAGGTAGGGCGTCAGGAATTGCCGCTGCTTTTTGCGGTACTCGGTGGTCACCAGGTACTGCCCGTCTTGTGGCTGGATCCGGGTGACCGGCTGCCGCAGCAGGACCTGGCCACCACGGGCCTCGATGTAGTCCACGATGGGTTGCACCATCTGCTGCAGGCCGCCAGGCACGTAGTAGTTGGTGAAAAGGGTGTAGCAGAGAGCGGTGGCACCAAAAAGGATGTTGACTTCCTCCAGGTAGTTCTGGGCGGTGATCAGCAACTGTTCATTGACAAAGGCAACAAAGCGCGGGTCCTGGTCGAGGCCATACTGCCGCAGCAAGCTGCCGAC
>RFHL01000140.1 GCA_003696875.1 Bacteroidota bacterium
GCATCCCATAACGACATTTTCCAGCTGAACCTGTACGACTGTGGTCTGGACGTATATCCAGAGGGGGACCATCTGGTTTGCGAGGGGGAAACCTTCAGGCTCGAAGGCGGCTACACGGCCGCCGAGGCTCAGTACCAATGGATCAAGGACGGGCAGCCCCTGCCCGGGGCCACCGATCGCATCCTGCGTCTGCGCGCCAGCGGCACCTACCAGCTCGTACGTACCACCGCCGACTGCCGCGATACCTCCCGGGCCCAGCAAATCCGCTTTGTTCCGCCCCCCCTGGCCACCATTGACGCTCAGAGCGAAGTTATCTGCCTGGACGACTCCATCCTGCTACGAGCCCCGATGGGCGACGGCTACCAGTTTCAATGGCAACTCAATGGCCTGGACATCCCCGAGGCGACCCGCCCACTTTATTGGGCCCAGCGGGCCGGGCGCTACACCCTCCGGGTCGATCATGGCACCTGCCGTGTGACCTCTCCCCCGCTCAATCTGCGGCGCTTTGCGCCGCCGGATCTGCGCACCGACCGGGATTCGCTCATCGGCATCAGCCCCAGCCTGCCCGAATGGCTCTGGACCAACAAGGTCCCCGAAGAGAAGGGGAGCCCCGTGGTCCACGACATCGCCGCCGGGCCCAAGGGCCAGAGCTATGTGCTTATGTCCTGGCTGCGGGGCCGCCGGCAGACGGACTATATCGTCGAGTTTGGGCCGGAAGGGCTGTATCGCTACAGCTTCCCCGCCGAGCGGCGCAGCCATCAGGGGCCCCGCTATCTGGCCATGTCCCCCGATGGGTTGCTAGTCGTGGCCGATCCGGACCGCTACCTGTCGGTGTACCGGCCCGATGGCACGCTGGTCTGGAGCAAGCAGGAAGCCCGGGAGCAGGTCTTGGGCGTAACCACCGACTTTCTGGGCCACATCTACGTGGCGGGGCGCTTTACCGATACCCTCTATCTGGGGCCACAGCGCCTCACCGCCGCCAATCGCGGCGGCCTCTTCCTGGCCAAGTATTCCGACCGCGGCGCGCTGCTTTGGGTCAAAACCATGGCGGTGGACGGTTACAAACATGACTTTGGCAATGCCCTCCATACCGACTGTATGGGCAATGTGTATCTCGCCGCCGGCTTTCGCCTCATCGCCAACTTTGGGAACCAGCAGGTGCTGCGGGCGGGCCTGACCGGCGACCACTACTTTGTAGCCAAATTTGACCCACAGGGAGAGCTGTACTGGAGCAAGATGCTGGCTACCGAAAAAAGCCGACAACGCACAGCAGATGTGCATACCGACTGCCAGGGCAACACCTTTGCCGTCATCAACCGGCGGATCTTCCACATTGATGCGGCAGGTAATCAGCGCTGGACGGGAGACCTGCTCCAGCCCCGCAACAGCACGACTGTGCTGAATCGGGTATACAGCCACAGCGGAGACCTCTACGTAGCCGGCTACAGCGACCGAGACGACGTATTCCTCACCAAGCTCAACCGCCTGTACCGGCAGGTCATTTTGTGGCAGAGCAAAGGGGCCGAGGGCGATCAGAACGGGCTGCCCGCCATCACGGGCGGCCCAAAGGGAGACGTCTACTTTGCCGGGGTGAGCAAAGGCAATGGCTTTCAGGGCACCCAATTTGCCCTCAGCAGCAAATCGCCGGTCTTTGTGACCAAGTATGGCAAGCCTGACTACCGCTTTAAGCGGATTCCCATAGAGCTGTGCCGGGGTGAGCAGCTGCGCCTGTTTACCGCCCTCGAAAAAGGCCTCAGCTACCAGTGGGTGCGCAACGGGCAAGATATCCGGGGGGCCACGGGGGTGGCCTATCTCGCCCAGCAGCCGGGCACCTATCAGCTGCGGATCAGCACCGGGATGTGCGAGCGGCTCTCCGAGCCGCAGCAGGTCAACCCCTGCGATGGCCCGCCCGCGCCTGAGATCACCACCGTGGTCCCGGCCCCCTTACCTCGCGACCTGAGTCCTGAGCCCGAACCCGAGCCGGAAGCTGAGCCCGCAGAGCCGGTGGCAGAGGTGCCGACCGATATTGAGTACCGCAACGACGGCAGCCCCCGGCGGCTGCGGGGGCGCAAGGTCAAGCGACAATCAGACATCCGTATCCGCCGGGCAGAGGCAACGATCTACGTATGGGACCATGCCGCAGAGGACCGCGATACGGTCTCGGTCAGCATCAATGGCACCTACCTGCTGCAGGAGTATGGGCTCAAAAACAAGAAAATGGTGCTGAGCTATACCTTCCAGCCGGGCGACAACTACATCATCCTCTTCGCCCATAACCTCGGCGGCACCCCTCCCAATACGGCCTCCATCATGGTCGATGACGGGGTGCGCCGTCAAACCCTGCAACTGCGCTCTACGCTGAACAATTGTGGTATGCTGCGGGTACGGCTGGAGTGATGGCAAAAAAATCTCCGTCCGAAAAGCGATGCGCCCATCTGCCGTTTGGCAGATGGGCGCTTTTTTTCACAACAAACCGGATCAACCCGCCTTGCGGAAGTTCAGGAAGTTGTTTTCAAACTTCTCCGAGGCCACATCCAGCGTAATGTGGTAGGCCTCCTGATCGCTGTCGGGCATCTCGTACATCACGTCGAGCATGATGGCCTCGATGATGGAGCGTAGCCCCCGGGCACCGAGCTTGAGGTCCACGGCCCGGCGCACGACCATGTCGAGCACCTCGTCGTCGAAGGTGAGGGTTTTGCCCTCCAGCTCAAACATCTTCTTGTACTGACGGATGACCGCATTGCGCGGCTCAACCAGGATGCGGCGCAAGGCCTTTTCATCCAGATTGTCCAGATAGGTCAGGACCGGCAGGCGGCCGATGATCTCCGGAATCAGGCCAAAGGAACGCAAGTCGGCCGGCTGGATATAGCGGTAGAGGTTGTTATTTCCTTCCTTCATGCCGCCGGCATGATCCGAACCAAAGCCGATGGTCTTGACTGCGAGTCGATTGGAGATGATCCGCTCGATGCCCTCAAAGGCCCCACCACAGATGAAGAGAATGTTGGTGGTATCGATTTGCACGAGGTTCTGCTCGGGATGCTTGCGCCCGCCCTTCGGCGGCACATTGGCGACCGAGCCTTCGAGCAGTTTGAGCAGCGCCTGCTGCACCCCTTCGCCGCTCACGTCGCGGGTGATGGAGGGGTTGTCGGACTTGCGGGAGATCTTGTCGAGCTCGTCAATGTAGACGATGCCGCGCTCGGCGGCCTCCACATCATAGTCGGCCTCCTGCAGGAGGCGGACGAGCACACTTTCGACGTCCTCGCCTACGTAGCCGGCCTCGGTCAGAACCGTCGCATCGGCGATGCAGAAGGGGACATTGAGCATGCGGGCAATGCTGCGGGCAAGCAGAGTCTTACCGGTTCCGGTAGGCCCTACCATCAGCACATTGCTTTTCTCAAGGTCGATGTCGTCGGACTGCTCGTCGAGGTGCATGACCCGCTTGTAGTGGTTGTAGACCGCCACGGAGAGGACCTTCTTGGCCTCGTCCTGACCGATCACATACTGATCGAGGTGGGCCGTGATCTCGCGGGGCTTGGGCACCCGCGTGATGCGGGTGACAGGCTTGTCGCGAAACTCCTCTTCGATGATGGAGTTGGCGTGGGCCACGCAATTCTCACAAATATGAGCGCCTCCGTAACCGGCGAGCAGGATCTGTACTTCCCGCTTGGACCGGCCACAAAAGGAGCAACTTTCGTTTCGCATAGACATACAGAGGGACTTTGCTATTGGGCTCCGAGGACTTCGTCGATCAGGCCGTAGGTCTTGGCTTCAGAGGCAGACATCCAGAAGTCACGATCGGAGTCCTCGGCGACTTGATCGACCTCCTTGCCGGAATGCTTGGCGATGATCTCATAGAGGGCCTTTTTCAGCTCCTGAATGTGCCGGTGGGCAATCTCAATGTCGGAGGCTTGCCCACCGATGCCGCCCATGGGCTGGTGGATCATCACCCGGGCATGAGGCAGGATGGAGCGCTTGCCGGCTTCGCCGGCACAGAGCAGGACAGCCCCCATCGAGGCAGCCATACCCGTACAGATGGTCGCCACATCAGGCGAAATGATCTGCATGGTGTCGTAGATGCTGAGGCCGCCGTAGACCGAGCCGCCGGGCGAGTTGATGTAGATGTTGATGTCCTTGCTGGAATCAACCGATTGCATGAACAGCAGCTGGGCCGTTACGATGTTGGCGACCTGCTCATCAATACCCGTGCCGAGGAAGATGATGCGGTCCATCATGAGCCGGGAAAAAACATCCATCTGGGCGACATTCATCTGCCGCTCTTCGATGATGTAGGGCGTCATGTTGTAGATGCTGGTGACCTGATGGTTCACCATGCTGGTATAGTCGTGCAAGGTGTGGCTACCGATGCGGTGGTGCTGGACCGCATATTTTTGAAACTCCTGGGAATTGGGATTCATGGAATCGGTTATCATTACGTAAAGAGGTAAATGTAGACAAAAAAAGCGTAACCGAAAAGCTAGCAGACCGGGGTCCAGGCCCGGCAAAAAGCAGCTTTCGTTCGCCTTCATGACACCCTGCTGTAGGGATTCGTGACAAAGAGGCCCTGCAAAAATAGCAGCTTTTTTCTACCTTTAATCGAATCAGATAAGATTCCTCGGGACATGCTTGGCAAGTGCAACATCATGCGGCGATACGTTCTCCTTTCCCTGCTCTGTTTTTGGGTCGGCCTGAATCTGCTTCTGGCGCAGGCGTCGCTGCGCCCGGGGCCTTTTCAGATGCCGGAAGGGGCCACCTACTGGCCCCAGCGGGTGATCTATAAGCTTAAGCCCGGCTATGGGGCCACGATGCCCCAATCAGCTGACTGGCAAGCCTGGCTTGCGCCCCTGGGCGCAACCGGCGCCCAACGGATGTTTCCGGACATCGCCGCCCCCGGAGATGCCTTCGACAAATACGGGCAGCCGCTGGTCGATCTTTCGCCCATCTTCTATCTGGACTACCGCTCGGCCCATAGCGTAGAAGCCGTCGTGAACCACCTGCTCGCCCACCCGGCCGTGGCCTATGCCGAGCCCTGGTATATCTACGGCCTGTTTTACCAGCCCAATGACCCCTTTGCCGATACGACCGGCGGGCTAAACCTGATGTGGCATCTGGACCAGATCATGGCCCGACAAGCCTGGGACCTGGAGCGCGGCGACACCTCTGTCGTAGTAGGCATTGTAGACTCTGGCAACAACTCTGCCCACCCCGACATGAAGGACAACCTGGCTTTGAATCGGGACGATCCCGTGGACGGGATAGACAACGATCAGGACGGCTATGTCGACAACTATGCCGGCTGGGACTTTGGTGGGGACACCTATCTGGGGGTGGGGGACAATTCGCCGGACATCTTCAACTCGCACGGGCAGCACGTGGCCGGCATTTCCAGTGCCTCAGCCGACAACGGCATCGGCCTGCCGGGGCTCGCATTCCACTGCGGCTACCTGCCGATCAAGGCGGCTCCCGACGACTCCATAGGAGCCATCTTCTATGGCTACCAGGGCATCATCTATGCCGTGGAGCAGGGCGCGCAGGTCGTCAACTGCTCCTGGGGTGGCCCCTACCCGACCGAGCTGGGCCGGGATGTGGTCAACTATGCCACCATCAACCGCCGGGCGGCGGTGGTCTGTGCGGCGGGCAACAGTACCTCCGACACCAAATTTTATCCGGCCGCCTACCCCCGGGCTATCTCCGTAGCCAATACCACCTATGGCGATGTGCTGTACAGCAATTCGACCTACAACTACAGCGTGGACCTGACGGCGCCAGGCATCGGAATCCGAAGTACCCAAAAAGACAATGCCTACCAC
>RFHL01000141.1 GCA_003696875.1 Bacteroidota bacterium
CCCCAAGCCTTCCTCACCCTCTAACCCATGCAATACACCCGCATCACCTTTCCGGACCTGCGCCTGCGGGCGCGCGATGGCCACAAGCTGCGTGGCTATTTTGGGCGGCTCTTTGCGGAGCACTCGCCGCTGCTGCACAACCACGAGCCCGGCGGGCGCTATCGCTATGCCTACCCGCTGGTGCAGTACAAGGTGCTGGATGGCATCCCGACGGTACTGGGCCTGGGGGCGGGCAGCGCCTTGCTGACGCGCCTCTTTTTGCGGGTGGATCGCCTGGAGATCGAGGACCTCACGCTGCCGGTGCGCAGCAAGGAGATTCACAGCGAGGAGGTGCAGCCGCGGGTAAATGGGCAGTTGTACGCCTACCGCTTTGTGAATCCCTGGCTGGCCCTAAACCAGGACAATCACCGCCGCTACCGGCAGGCGGAGGCGACAGCGCAGCAGGCGCTGCTGCAGCGCCTGCTGACCAACCACCTGGTGGCGGTGGTCAAGGCGCTCGGGGGCAGCCTGGACGAGCGGGTGCTGGTGCACCCGCAGCTGCGGCCGCTGCGGACACAGTTTAAAAACCAGCCGATGCTGGCCTTCTCGGGCCACTTTGTGACCAATGTGTGGCTGCCCGATGCCATCGGGCTGGGCAAGTCGGTGAGCCGGGGCTTTGGGGCGGTGCGGGCGCAAAACGAGCGGGAGCGATGAACCTCTTTATCAACACGCCGGGCACCTATGTGCACGTAAAGGACGAGCTGTTTCAGATCCGGCGGCGCGATGCCGAGGGGCAGGTGCTGAAGACTGATATCGCCGCGCCCAAGGTGACGGCGATCCTGCTGCAAAAGGGCGCGGCGATGAGCACCGATGCCATGCTGCTGGCCCTGAAGCACAATGTGGATGTGCTGCTGGTGCGCTATGACGGGCAGCCGGTAGGCCGGCTGTGGCATGCCCGGCTGGGCAGCACGACGCGGATCCGCAAGTGCCAGCTGGAAGCGAGCCTGGATGCCCGCGGGCTGGAGGCGGTACAGGACTGGCTGGGGACCAAGCTGGAGCGGCAGCAGGCGCTGCTGCGGGACCTGAAGAAGCATCGCGAAGCGCTGCGGCCCTATCTGGACGAACGGATCGGGCGGATTGAGGACATGCGGGTCAAGATCCTGGCGGCGCGGGCTGCGCAGGCCGGGGAGGTGGCCGAGGCGCTGCGCGGCTGGGAGGGGACGGCGGGTCGCCTCTACTTTGAGGCGCTGAGCGAGGCGCTGCCCAAGGGGCATCGCTTTGCGGGGCGCAGCAGCCGCCCGGCGCAAGACGCCTTCAATGCCTTTCTGAACTATGGCTATGGCATCCTCTATGGCAAGGTGGAAAAAGCGCTGATGCTGGCGGGTCTGGACCCCTATGTGGGCTTTATGCACCGGGATGACTACAACCAAAAGAGCCTGGTGTATGACGCCATCGAGCCCTACCGGCCCTGGGTGGACCGGGTGGTGATGCGGCTCTTTGCGGGGAAGCGGGTACGGCAGGACCATACCGAGCCCGTGCCAGGCGGGGTGACGCTGAGTGCCGAGGCCAAGCCTATGCTGGTGGAAGCGGTGCTGAAGCACCTGGAGGAGGACAAGATCCGCTACCGGCACCGCAACCTAAGCCGGGAGCATGCGATGCAGCTGGAGGCGCACCGCCTGGCCCAGGGCCTGATGGGCAAGGAGTTGCCGGATCGCCCGCCGGAGACGATTGAGTTGTGAAAAAGAGAAGCCAGAAGAGAGCGGTCAGAAGTCAGATAAGCCAAATTCATTCCGATTATGATCTGCTGGGTGATGTATGACATCGAAAACGACCGGGCGCGGAGCCGGGTGGCGAAGTATTGCAAGCAGGCAGGGCTGTACCGGGTACAGTACTCGGTCTTTGTGGGGACGCTGGCACCGACGGACAAGGATACGCTGGAGCTGCGGATCGAGGAGGAGATCGATGAGGAGGTGGACCGGGTGTATATCTTCCCGATGAGCCGGGATGAGCTGCGACAGACGAGCCTGCTGGGGCAGGCTTTTGACAAAAAGCTGGTGACGGACGAGGTGCGGGCGATGTTTTTTTGAGGGGAAGTGGGGAAGTGGGGAAGTGTTTCCTTCATTGCGGCGGGGGCGGGTGCGGCGCTAGTTGCCTGGAGGGCC
>RFHL01000142.1 GCA_003696875.1 Bacteroidota bacterium
GTACGTTTGGTGATTCTGTGACTGGCAGAACGTCTGTCTACTTTTAAGAATTGCAAATGATTCACACTTCGTCCCGATTTTCCCCATCCCGGTGCGATTGGATATATTTACGCTTTCAAAAAAATTAATGCGTGCCATGCGAAAATATCTGCTTTTGCTTCTTGCTCTGCTGCCTTTCTTTTCTCTTTGGGCCCAACAGGGCTACCCGCCATCCATCGGAGAGATTCGCCAGGGGCTCGAGAAGCTGCGGGTGCCGGCTTCGGTGCTCTACATTGCCGCCCACCCGGATGATGAGAACACGCGCTTCATCGCCTGGGCTGGAAACGTCCGAAATGTGGAGGCGGCCTACCTGAGCCTGACGCGCGGAGATGGAGGCCAAAACCTCATCGGTACGGAAAAGGGTCCGCTGCTGGGCTTGCTGCGCACCTACGAGCTGATGGCGGCACGCTCCATCGACCGGGGCGAACAGTTTTTTACGCGTGCCAATGATTTCGGCTACAGCAAGTCGGCCGAAGAAACCCTCCGAATCTGGGATCGCGATGCTGTGCTGGAGGATATGGTTTGGGTCATCCGTAAATACCGCCCCGATGTGATCGTCACGCGCTTTCCGCCTCCCAAATATGGCTACCGCACGCATGGCCACCACCAGGCATCGGCCATTCTGGCCGAAGAAGCTTTTCGCCTGGCAGCCGACTCCACTGCCTACCCGTGGCAGCTCGGAGAGACCGAACCCTGGCAAGCCAAACGCCTCTATTGGAACACCTCCACGTGGTTTTATAGCGGTTCGGGCGAGAAATTCGATCCCCGCGGAAAGGTGATGATCGATGTGGGCGCCTTCAATGGCAATCTCGGCCGCTCGATGGGCGAAGTGGCGGGCATGAGCCGCAGCCAACACAAGAGCCAGGGCTTCGGGGCCGCCCAGACGATGGGCCGCATCGAGGAGTGGTTTGAGTATGTGGCTGGGGATTCGATTGTGTCGGAGGAGCCGGAAAGTGAGGGCATTCGCAAGAAAGACCTCTTTGACGGCATAATCACCGACTGGACGCGCATCAAGGGTGGAGCTGAGTTGAAGCAACTGCTCGACAAGGCCCTGATTGAATTTGATCCTGCTGCCCCCGAAGCGAGCCTGCCGGTCTTGCTGCAGGCGCTGGATTGGATGAATGCGCACAGTGAAAATTATTGGGTGGCGCGAAAGCGCCCGGAACTGGAGAAGCTGATCTTGATGACGGCCGGTGTGGACATCGAAGCGCTGGCCGTAAAACCGGCCACCGTGCCGGGCGAGGACCTTCCTGTAGACTTCCGGGTGATCGTGCGGCGGCCTGTTCCGCTCATGCTCAGTGAA
>RFHL01000143.1 GCA_003696875.1 Bacteroidota bacterium
CTACTTCCAGCGCCTGCGGCGCGGTTTTGTGGCAGCGGACTCCCGGCAGATCTGGGCCGCCGAGATGCGGCCTGCCTACGAGGCGGCCCTCGGCGTGCTGCACCTCGCCTATCAGGTGACGGGCGATCGCCACTGGCTGGCCCGCGCCTGGCAGATGGCCGACCACAGCCGGGGGTTGCTCTTGCGCGATGCCCTGCAGGAGGGCATCGCCCGTCTCGCCGGGGGCTTGCCCCCCGCGCTGCGACAGCAGGAGGCCGATCTGGCCGATAGCCTCGCCGCCGCCGAAAAGGCGGTCTTTGACCTGCTCAACCTCACATCCGACAGCGCCCTGACGGCCCTGCGCCGCCAAAAAAACCGGGTCTTCAACTGGCGGCAGGCATACCAGAGTCTCATTCAGCGGCTGGAAGCGGATTACCCCGCCTATGTCCAACTCAAATATTCCGATCCCAGCCCCGGGCTCCCGGCTCTCCGGCAGAGCCTTCAGGGCCCTCAGGATGCCCTCATAGCTTTTTTTGCCGGAGATACCAGCCTCTTTGTGCTTGGGCTCACGCCTGCAGCGGAAAGCTTCGAACACGTCCCCATCGACGATACACTGATCGGCGCGCTGGCCGAGTTGCGCGGTCATCTCACCAACCGGCAAGAAGCCGAATCCCGAGGCCATGACGCGACCCTCCGCGCCCGCATCGCCCAACTGAGCCACGCGCTGTTTCTCCGTCTGCTGGAACCCAGCGCTCAGACGCTGGGGCTCCGATTTGAGCCGGCGGATAACCCGCCGGCCCTCACCCTGATCCCCGACGGCTGGCTGGGGTACCTGCCCTTTGAGGTACTGCTGCCCCGGCTACCAGGGCCCGACCTTCCGGATTACGGCTCCTTTCCCTATCTGCTGCGCTACCGGCAGATCCAGTATGCCTATGCCAGCCACCTGGCGCTGGCACCGGCCTCAGACCGCCCCGCACCCCGTCTGTATCTGGGCATGGCGCCTGACTACGGGGACGCCTCCCTCACGCGTCTGCAAAGCCACCTGCCCGAAATCCAGGCCACACGGTCCCTGATGCAAGGCCGGGCCTGGCTGGGCCGCGAGGCCAGCGAAGGGCTTTTCCGGGAGCAGGCTCCTCATTACCGAATTCTCCATTTGGCCATGCACACCGTACTCGATGAGCAGGATGCCCGCTACTCCTTTCTCGCCTTCGCCAAGCCCCGGGACAGTACCATGGCGGATAAAAACGATGGCCGTCTCCATGCCTACGAAATTGCCCAACTCGACCTCTCGGCCGAACTGGCCGTCCTGAGTGCCTGCGGCACCGGGCAGGGCCCGCTGCTGCGGGGCGAGGGCGTGATGAGCCTCGCCCGGGCCTTTCGTCTCGCGGGCTGTGCCCATCTGGTCATGAGCCTGTGGGAGGCCGACGATCAGGCGACGGCCCGTCTGATGGAGACCTTTTTCCGCTATCTGAAGGAGGGTCACGGCAAATCCGCTGCCCTGCGACAAGCCCGGCTGGACTATCTGGCCCAATCGGCCTACCGGCACCCGGCCTATTGGGCGGCCTTCGTGCTGGTCGGCGACAATCAGTCGGTGCCCATGCCGGGGCCTCGCTGGCCCTGGTGGGTGGGAGGTGGTCTGCTTTTGCTGGGGCTGGGCTACTTTTTCTGGAAAAGGGCCACCACCCGGTCGGGATAATCGGAGATGATGCCCTCGACCTGCAGGTCGAGCAAGCGCTGAATATCGGCCGGCTCGTTGGCGGTCCAGGGGATCAGAGTCATGCCCTGGGCACGGGTGGCCTCGCACAGCGCCTGGTCTACCAACTGGTGATCAGGGCTATAGATGTCGGGGACGAACCCCAGACGGTCCAGATTGGCCTGAAAGCCATCCTCGTTCTCGACCAGCAGGGCAAGACGCACATCCGGGTAGCGGGCGTGCATCACCTGTAGCGTCCGGGGATCAAAGGACTGAATGATGCAGCGGGCGCGCACCCCCTTGGCGTCGATAACGCCCATGAGCAGGTCGACAAAGGCCTCTGGCTCAGGGTGAAAGCGGTTGTCCCCTGCAGGCTGGCACTTGGTTTCGATGTTGAAATCGACGGCCGGCAGGCCGTGGGCAGCCCGGTAGGCCTCGACCGAGTCGATCACCTCGCTCAGCAGCGGCTTGTGGACGACCAGCTTTTGCTGGTTGGGAAAGCGGGGATGCGGCTTGCTGCCGCAGTCGAAGGCCTGCACCTCTGCATAGGGGAAGCGAAAAATATTGTAGGCCTCGGCGCTGTCTTCGGGCAGGGCTTGCCCGGAGGGGTCAAGGCAGATTTCCGGCGAAAAAAACGGCTCATGTGAAAGAATCACCTGGCTGTCGGCGGTGATGACCGCGTCCATTTCCAGGGTGGTGACCCCCATGTCGAGGGCCCGCAGCATCCCGGGGATGCTGTTTTCCGGCCAATGGCCACGGCAGCCGCGGTGGCCCTGGATATCGAGGTCATACGAGTCGGAAGGCGAATGACAAGCCATGATACCTAAGAGTAGAAGGGGGAGAATACGCATGAGACGCAGGATCGAATCGGGTCCGGAAAAAACCCAAGCAGGTTAAGAAGGAAATCGCAGGCGACCAAGTTTTGCGGCGGGATTTTCCTGCTCTCCACAACCCGCCAGCCCGGATGGGCGTAGGACGCAACAGAAAAGTACTTGCAATGCGGGAGCTTTTCGCTTTATTTTTGTTGTCTCTATGCAGAGCGCGGCGGATAGACGCGCCAGGCATCCATCATTTAGCCCATACAGTATGGAAGGACCCATGATCACGATATCCGAGACTGCCCACGAGCAGATCCTCGCACTACGGGAAAAAGAAGGCCACAGCGAGGCCCACGGCCTGCGTGTAAGCGTCAAAGGCGGCGGCTGCTCCGGCCTCATGTATCACCTTGAATTTGACTCAGCCGAGCAGCCCGGGGACCAGGTGATCGAAGACAAAGGCATCAAGATCTTTGTGCCGATGAAGAGCCTGCTCTACCTGATTGGCACCGAACTCGACTACACGGGTGGGCTCAAGGGACAAGGCTTTCACTTTGCCAATCCCAACGCTTCCCGCACCTGCGCCTGCGGAGAGAGCTTCTCCGTGTAAGCTGGCACCTTGCCAGCTCGCGCCACCGGTTTTCTCCCAAAACCGGTGGCGTTTTTTGTGGGCAATCCTCGAAAAACAAATAGTTCCATTCTTCCAACTAAAGCCTGGGGGAAACCCGGCCCCACACGCCTTATTCGTTGATTTTTAGGCAGGGAAGTCGTATTATGCGCCCACCTGTAATTCCGCCCCTGTACCATGCGCTGGCTCAAATTTTTCTTTTCTGGTGTACTCACGCTGGCCCTGCTGGGGCTACTCCTGTTTCCCGTCGGTAGTACCCCGCCTTTGGGCCCGCTTCTCAATCCTTTTAGCGGATTCTGGCAGAATGGCGTCCCCCCCACTGAGACCCGCCCGGCCACCCTTGACCTTCCGGGCCTGCAGGCCCCGGTGACGGTGCTGTACGACGAGCGGGACGTCCCCCACATTTTTGCCAACAACGACCACGACCTCTACTACGCCCAGGGCTACGTGGTGGCCCAGGATCGCCTCTGGCAGATGGAGTTTCAGGTGCGCGCCGCCGCCGGGCGGCTTGCCGAGGTCGTCGGGGCTGGCCCCGACAGCGTGATCCTGAACCGCGACCGGCGCATGCGCCGGCTGGGCATGGTCTATGGCGCCGAACGCTCCCTCGCCGAGATGATGGAAGATCCCCTCTCCCGCCTGGCCCTGGAGGCCTATGCCGAGGGGATCAATGCCTACCTCGCTCAGCTGGATGAGGCCTCTCTTCCCCTCGAATACAAACTGCTCAACTACCGGCCCGAGCCCTGGACACCCCTCCATACGGCCATTTTCCTCAAAAACATGTCGCTCACCCTGGCCGGCAGCGTCAACGACCTGGAGGAAACGCAGGCCCTGGCCTATTGGGGCAAGGA
>RFHL01000144.1 GCA_003696875.1 Bacteroidota bacterium
CCATAGACCCCGACCGATACGCTCAAGCCATCGTCAGAGCCGGGGGCCGTGTTAAAATTGAGCAGGAGGGGGATTTGGGCGTAGCGGGTCATCAGCTTGTTTTTGGTGAAGGAAATACCCGTGGTGTCAAAGCCCAGGGTCTCGGTTCCTTCCAGCAGGGTGATGTCCTCAGTGAAGTAGTAATTGCTCCAATCCACGGTGATGGCCGTTTTGAGGTTGACCACGCCGCGGCCAATGAGGCTCACCTGCGTCGGCAGGAAGTGCAGCGCCACATGCCCACCGGGCCGGAAGGGGCGCAGGTCCAGTTCAGGCGAAGCCGCATCGGTTCCGTAGACTCCATTTACATAGTAGTTGGTGACGCCCAGGTCCAGCGCGAGCAGGTCTACATCGGAGCGGCTGCGCTGCCGGCGAGCCTCCTTGTTGCGATAATCATAGCTGTTGCCATCATAGACAACGTCTTCATCTTCATCATCGATAGCGATCGTTTCATCTCTTTCCTTGATCTCGATGCGCTTGCCATCCTCATCAGAGATGATGATGAAGCGCTTGTTGCGCCAGGAGATCTCCGTCGTATCGACTTCATTGGCCTCCTCACCCTCGGGCTGGGCGAGGGCCAGGCTGCCCGTCAGGAGCATAAGGGAGACGGTCCAGACCGTCATGCGGTAGAAATAAGCGTATGCCTTCATCTTCGTCAAAGTTATTTAGTGGTCCGATGCGTTTTTCGGGTAATGGTGAGATTGAGTATATCCAGCTGATACGTGCGAATTTCGCGATTAGGGCGCTCTTCGTGGGTAACCTCGATGGGCGACTTGGCCCATTTGCTGAGTTCGCGCGAGGCAAAGGTCACGAGATCTTCCGGATGAATATCATTGAGGTTGAGCGTGTTGCGTGAGCCATAGGTCTCCTGATAAGAGGGAATCGGGCGGGGCTTCACCGAGGCAGTCGCAGGCGCAGGAGGGGGGGGAGTCGGGGTCCGCGGACTCAGGGTGGGTGCCGGCAGGTCTACCCGGGGAACGAGGACGGCCAATTGCCGGCGGGGACTTGAGGGCAGGGAGTTTCCGGAAAGCGCCGGAGCAGGCGCGGGGGTGGGTTCTGGTGCAGGCACCGGCGCGATTGGCGACCGGGGCGACTGGGTCCGGTCAGGCCGGGCGGTCTCGGCGGGCAGCTGAGCGGGACCGGGAGCCGGGTTTTCCTGAGGCAGAGGGCCCATATGCTGGCTCAATGAGGGCCGAACCGGCTCCACAGGCGATGCAGGGCCTGGCTGCAGGAGCACCCAGGAGGCAATCAGGATGGCCACCGAGGCCGCTACCGCCAGGTAGGGCCAGTAAACCACCCGGCGGCGGCGCGGCTGGATCTCAGCCGCGATGGACGGCCACAGGTCCCGGGAGGGCTCCGCTTCAAAGAAAGCGAATGTCTCCTGTAGTTTGCTGTGTATGTCGTTGGTGTGATCCATGAGAGACGCGTTTAGCCTTGGGCCAGGCGTATGTTATGAGCGTGGAGCTTTTCTTGAAGAAGTTTCTTGGCGCGCGATAGCTGCGATTTTGAGGTTCCGACTGAAATGTTTAGCATATCCGCGATATCCTGATGGGGATAGCCTTCGATGACATAAAGGTTGAAGACGGTGCGATAGCCTACGGGCAAATCCTGAATCAGGGACAGAATTTCATCTCGACTCAGGTCACTCAGCGCGTCGGATTCCATCGCCACCTCTGGCGCCGACTCAATGCCGACCATAAAGTAGCGCGAGTTGCGCCGGTAATGCTCGATGGCCGTGTGCACCATGATGCGCCGCATCCACCCCTCAAATGATCCCTGACTGCGAAAGGTCCCGATATGCTTGAAAATTTTGATAAAGCCTTCCTGTAGAATATCCTCTGCATCATCCCGATTGTCGGTGTAGCGGAGGCAGAGACCAAACATGAGCCGGTGGTACTGCTCATAGAGGGCCCGTTGATAGCGGGGTTGCTTTTTTTGGCACCCTTCTACCAGCTCCGACTCTGAATACCGGGTAACTTTGCGCATGGGCGATGAACCTAAGCTGCAATCTTCAAAAAGGTAGATGAAAGGCTGGGAAAAAGGGTTGCAGGGAGGGGAAAAATTTTTCTCTCTGCTGCACCGGTGCCACTCATGAGACCAGCAGAAAGCTCCTAATTCTCTAATTGACAGCCACTTGAACCTCCCGTTGTCTGGTGAAAAAAAAGGAGGTCTGGTAAATGTGAAGGAGATTGCCCTATTTTGGGCCCCAATGGAGATACGTACCCTCTCGATCGTCATCCCGGCCTACAATGAGGCCGCGACCATTACCGCCTTGCTCGACAGCGTGCGGCAGGTAGAGCTCATCGCCGGGATCCAGAAAGAACTCATCGTCGTCAACGACTGTTCGACCGATGGGACCGAAGCCGTGATTCAGGCCTATATGGCCCGGTACCCCGATTTGGCCATCCGCTATTACGCCCACGAGGTCAACCAGGGCAAGGGCGCCGCCCTGCACACCGGCATCGGCCATGCTACTGGTGATTATGTAATCATCCAGGACGCCGATCTGGAATACGACCCACGGGAGTACAATCTCCTGCTCAAGCCTATCGTCGAGGGTTTTGCCGATGTGGTGTATGGCTCCCGCTTCATGGGCGGTATGCCTCACCGCATCCTCTTTTTCTGGCACTCCCGGGGCAACCGCCTGCTGACCTTCCTCTCCAACATGATGACTGGGCTCAACCTCACCGACATGGAGACCTGCTACAAACTCTTTCGGCGGGACATCATCCAGGGGCTGCGCCTACAGGAGAAACGCTTTGGGTTTGAACCAGAGGTCACGGCCAAGGTTGCCCGCGTCCCCAAAGTCCGGATTTACGAGGTAGGTATTTCCTATTACGGCCGGACCTACGAGG
>RFHL01000145.1 GCA_003696875.1 Bacteroidota bacterium
GTAGTCGAGGGTCTTGCGGACCGCCTCGAAGATGGCCGGGTCTTTCTCTGCTGACACCTGATTGCCGGGATGGAAGCCGTACAGATGCGACATGTGCCGGTGACCCGGCTCGTGCTCCGGGTATTCCCGGTCCCACTCCAGGATGCGGCCATCCTGTCCCAGCACAAAGCCGGGTCTCAGCTGGGCCAGCTGATGGGCAATTTTGTCCCGCAGGGGGCTTTCGATGCCGAGGATGTCGCAGCCTTGCAGGTAGTGGTCAAAGACTTCCCGGATGATCTGCTGATCCATGGCGCTGCCCAGGCAACTGGCCACGGGTTCGCCTTGCGCATCGAGAAAGCGGTTTTCGGGTGAGGTAGAGGGAGCCGACACCAGCAAGCTGTCGCGGGGGTCCAGGACGAGCCAGTCGCTGTAAAAGCGGGCGACCTGTTCGATGGCGGGCATAGCCCGCTCGGCCAGGAATTGCTGGTCAAGGGTAAAGGCATAATGCTGCCAGTAGTGCTGCATCATCCAGCCCGCCGCGCCTACCGAGCAACCCCAGTAAGCGGTGGGGGCCCTCAGCCAGGTGGGGGCCCAGAGGTCGGTGGCGTGGGGCAGGAAGCTCCCTTCACAGCCAAAGTTTTGCCGGGCGGTCTGCTGGCCGTTCTCCACCAGGCGGTCCACGAAGTCAAACAAAGGTTGGTTGAGGTCGCCCAGGTGGGTGACATCCGCCAACCAATAGTTCATCTGCAGGTTGATATTCAAGTGATAATCAGCGTTCCAGGGGGCTTTGATGTGGGGGTTCCACAGGCCCTGCAGATTGGCCGGATTGGTGCCCGGGCGCGAAGAGGAGATCAGCAGATAGCGGCCATATTGGAAGAGCAGGGCCTCCAGGGCGGGGTCGGTTTGCCCATCGCGAACCCGCTGCAGGCGCTGGTCGGTGGGCAGGCTGTCGAGCCGGGATTCGCCCAATTGCAACTGACAGCGATCGTAGTAGCTACGGTAATCGGCGATGTGGGCGGCCTTGAGGCTGGCGTAGTCCACTTGGCTGAGGACCGACAGGTCCTGCTGGTTTTTAGCGGTGAAATCGGCCTCGTAGTAGGACGAATTGGAGACCAGATAGAGGGTGGCCTGCTGTCCCCCTTTCAGCTCCAGGTAGTCGTCCCCCGCGACCACTTCGCCTCCTTCGGTCTGAACATTCAGCACACTTTCAAACTGCACCCCGTGCAGAAGGGGCGATGGCTTAGAATCAAAAGCCCCCTCGCGTTGGGTGACTTCGCCCGCGAGATGTAACCGGCCTTCGGCATCTGTAAAGGCCCGGGCCGTCGGAAAGCCATTGTCCTCGGGGCGGCTGAGGCGAATCCGGGCGTTGATGCCGTCGGCTTTTTCAGTGCTCAGGCGCATCACGATGGCCCGGTGGGGATGGGAGACGAAGGTTTCCTGGGAAAAGCGCTTTCCTTCTGTCAGGTATTCTACCCGTGATACCGCTTGGGAAAGGTCCAGTTCCCGCCGGTAATCGCTGATCTGCTGGTGTTGGTATTCGATGAAAAGGTCTCCCAGGGTTTGGTGGGAGCGGACCACGCGCTTGCGGGAAAACTTGTCGACAAAAAGCGCATCGGCGGCCGCATGGTCGCCGGCCAAGAGCAACTGCCGGATGGCGGCCAGGTCCTCGGGCGTGCCTGCGGGCTCGTTCCAGTCTTCGCTGTCGGCGGGCCACATGGAGTCGTCGTTCAACTGGATACGCTCTATGGCGGTATCGCCAAACACCATCACGCCCAGGCGGCCATTGCCGAGCGGCAAGGCATCCACCCATTCCCCGGCGGGCTGAGGATACCATAGGACCTCCCAGGGAGCGGGATTCGGATTCTGACAGGCAAAGAGGAGGGCCCAAACGGGTAGGCAGGCAAACAGGCGGAGGGAAGCGGGTAGCAGCTGCATCGGGATGGTTTGAAGGGATTTGCCCTGATAAGTTACCGCCTGTGGGCTTCCCGTTCAACCACCTACCCCGATGGGACAGGCTTGGTCTATTTCTTTTTCTGGTCTCCCTGTGCCGACCATGGCTTTTCCATCCCGGGAGGAGCCGAAATCAGCCTTTAATCAGGGCTTCCAGCAGATTCTGAACGGCCGCGGAGCGGACGATGGGCTCGCCTAGGCAGCAAAAACATTGATCCCCACGGCCACCCAGGTGGCCGGATGCCGGATTTTGCCACACTTTAACGCCGCCGCCAGGGCCATCAGGATGATGGTCCCACAGGCGATATAGACGCCCGTCATGGGATCCGTGTCGGGGGAGAAGCCAATCACCGCAAACTGCAGGCCCCCCCGGCCCAAAGCCGACATCATGATGATAAAGACCGTCGCGACCAACCACCAGGCGTGGTGCTCCAGTTGCTTGCGGAGGCGAATGCTCTGGATAACGGCACACATGAAGGCCACGATCATTGCGATCTCGATCACGATTACCCCATAGAAAAACCAGGGTTCGAGGGGCCAAATCGCTCCGGATTTTCCATCGACGGATGGACTGACTACATGTCCCGGCACATCATGCTCAGAGCGCCGATTCCCACGCTGCCAGCCAGGAAAACCCCGATTATACCATAGGTCCTATGCTCCGGCAGCCGCTTGTGCGTGGCCAGATAGGGCTGAAAGATCAAAAACAAGTATCAGATGCTGCTGGCCCAGTAATGCACGTGGACCGACCAGGCATTGCCGGAGAAATCCCCCCAATAATCCATAAAGATGCCCAGTTGCATGACGAGCATGGGCAGGATCATCCACAGATGGAGGCTTTGGTACTTTTTCACGAAAAGAAATGCTATGAGAAAGCCGGAAAGGAGGTAAAATGACGACCAATCCGGGACCCCTCCCCGCCTGAAGGCGGAAACCTCAAGGGAAACTCCTTAACCCTGAGGCCATCCAAAACGACAGGTTTTCCCTGGTTTAGAACCCGTATGGCAGGATCATCATCTTGACAAGAGGTTGAAAAGGTAGGCATAAGGTAGGTGGTCTGCAAATGCCATCAATACACCTATGGTTCATCCCGCGCCGCCAGCGGCGCTTCATACAGGTATCCCATAAACCAGATCCGCAGGATGCCCGCTGAGGCCCGGCGTCGCCGGAAGAAGTAATAGCGCGCCCGGTTGGGGATGCGTACCGTGAAGGCCGCCTCCAATTGGCCGGCCGGGTTTTCGAGATGGCAGGAGAGCAGGCGTCCGTAAGGGTAGGCCGTGCTGTCGGTGGTCATGACCGAATCCGGAAACTGCAACAAGACCGAATCCCCCTGAAAGGCGATCCCGAAGGTGGGAGCCACCGGCAGGGTGTCCGGCCCAAAGTAGCGGCGCAGGTCGGGTACCCCATAGCCTACTTCGTAGTCGTAATATGGATAATGATGCCCCAGTTGGTACAGTTTTCGGGCCAGCTCGGCCCGGGTCAGCTCTGGCTGCGCCTGCCACAGGCAGGCGGCGATACCGGCCACAAGCGGCGCAGAAAAGGAGGTGCCGGCCTTCTCGTCGTAGCCGCCCCCGCGGGCGGCACTGAGCACAAAGCCCGGCGCGGCCAGGTCGGGCTTGCGCTGCCCCCGGGCATTGGGCCCGAAGGAGGAGAAGGCGATCCGCTCGGGCAACATCGGGAGGCTGCCGCCTACCGACAGGACCTCGGGCACATCGGCGGGGGCACCGAGATAGTGCCATTTGCGGTCCCCTTCGTTGCCCATCGCACAGACCACCAGCATGCCCTTGCGGGCCGCCATGCGGGCGGCCCGGCTGACTAGGCTGGTCTTCCCATCCATATCGGCATAGCTGTAGCGCGGGGCGATATAGTTGACCGAGGAATTGAGGATATGGGCCCCTTGGCGGTCGGCCCATTCGGCGGCGGCGGCCCAGTGGTCCTCCTCAATGGGCTTTTCGCGGCTGCGATGCTCGATCCGGGCCAGCAAAAAGCTGGCCCCGGGGGCCGCTCCCAGGGCCCGCTCCCCATAGCGTCCCCCGATGCAACTGAGGACCTCGGTGCCGTGCCGGTCGTGGTGGTATGGGTCTCCATCGCCCTGATAGAAGTCCTGGACCGCAAGGATCTGGCCCCCATCATAGAGGTGCGCCAGGGCAGGGTGGGTGTCGGCTTCTTCAAACCCGGCATCGACCACCACGATCCGCACCCCCCGTCCGTCCAGACCATGCTGGGCCAGCAGGTCCAGTTGCAGGGCGCTCCGCTGCAGGTCCAGTAAGGTATCGAGGCGGGCGCTGTCGGCCCAGTGGCTAAGAAATCCCTGACCCTCAAGGGGTTCGATAGCGCGCACAAAAGGTAGTTGCGCCACCGTGGCGATCTCTGCCGGCGTAGCCCGCACGCTCAGGGCATTGAACCAGCGAAGGGGGTAGCGGGCCTGCGTCACGCATTGAGCCACCGCCTGCACCATGCGGCTGTCCACAGGCAGGTCGCTCTGATCCCATACGGGGAGGCCTTCGCGGTGGCGCCGCCGGTGTGCATCGGGATGCCAGGCGTCCAGGTCGGGGGTCAGGGCAGTTTTGTGGGTAAAGGTTACGAGGAAAAGGTCCTGCCCCATCAGCGCCGGCCGTCCGGCCGGCAGCACAAACCCAAACGACAGCAAGAGGCGGAAAAAAACAGACTTCATGGACATGGGTGCAGGGTGGAAGAGGGAGGCTTTGTATCTTTGAGGCAAAGATGCAGCGGAATCCCTGGGACCACCAAGGCGTATTGTCTCATTTTCCTGCATGTCAACCGATACTCCATGAAAAACGAATCGCATGCCGCCTTTATGCGGGAGGTACTGGCCCTGGCTCAGGAAAATATCGCCCAGGGGGGCGGCCCCTTTGCCGCCCTGGTGGTGCGGGCAGGCCGGGTCATCGCCCGCGGTCAAAACCGCGTGACCGCCCAGCATGATCCCACCGCCCACGCCGAGGTGATGGCCATCCGGGCCGCCTGCGCGGCCTTGGGGGACTTTCAGCTGACTGACTGCGACCTCTACAGCTCCTGTGAGCCCTGTCCCATGTGTCTCGGGGCCATATAC
>RFHL01000146.1 GCA_003696875.1 Bacteroidota bacterium
ATCCAGTACCCGGGACGCAACGTCTGCTCCGAGTGTATTGACCGGCCAGCCAAGGATGGCGATGGCCATCATGGGCGTACCGCCCATGGCATAGACGTCGCTGATGGCATTGACCGAGGCGATGCGGCCGAAGTCGAAGGCATCGTCGACGATGGGCATGAAAAAGTCGGTGGTGCTGATGATGGCCGTGCCATCTCCCAGGTCATACACCGCCGCGTCGTCGCGTGAGTCATTGCCTACCAGCAGGTTAGGGCTGGCGAGGGTTTGCTGCTCAGACTTGAGGATGGTATCGAGGACCTTGGGAGAGATTTTACACCCACATCCAGCCCCGTGGCTGTACTGGGTAAGTTTAATGTCGCTGTGCTTGGTCATGCAGGGAATAAATGAGTGTTGGCATATCGTATCAGAAGATCGGCGATGTGGTCCGGGTCGTTGTCTGTCACGGGTATGTGATGCAGGCGTAAGGGGTTTTTGCGGGAAAGCCCGTAGGGATAGGTCTTGTCATAGTAGCGAAGGGCCAGAGTCGCCGCAGTCTCGTAATCTTTTTGGGCCAGCGCCGCCAGGGCGGCTTTATGGGCTTCGCCGCCCAGGCGCTTCTTTATCCGGTCCAGGGCCTTGGCAAAGTCCGCGTCGTCATAGCCCCCGGCCGTATAGTCTTGCACCAGGGTTTGGACCCGGGCTTCGAGGGATACGTCCAGTGCCAGCACCGGAGCGGCTTTCATCCGCTCCCAAAAGGGTTGGGGCACGTAGACCTTGCCGATGTAATGGCTTTCGTCTTCCACCCAGATGCGCCGGCCAATCTGCAGGCTGGTCAGCTGCTGGTGGAGGTCATTTTCAAACTGCTCGACCGTAGGCTGAGGCGCTTCTCCGATGGCTCCAAAGGCGGAGCCTTTGTGGTGGGCGAGGCCTTCGAGGTCTATGATCTGCTCGCCCTGCCGGGCGAGGGCATACAGGACATGGGTCTTGCCGCTGCCAGTCTTGCCCCCGAGGATAATGAGGGGGCCGGTGTGGCGCAG
Source organism: Bacteroidota bacterium (assembly GCA_003696875.1). Lineage (GTDB taxonomy): Bacteria > Bacteroidota > Bacteroidia > J057 > J057 > RFHL01. The sequence goes on from RFHL01000146.1 coordinate 1,017, forward strand.
CTGTTCCAGCACCCAGTTGCGGTAGGATTTATAGCCCCCCTTCAATACGCCCACTTCAAGGCCGGCCGCATTCCAGAGCATGGCCAGGCTCTCACTGCGCATCCCCCCCCGCCAGCAGTGGGTAAGGATGCGCTTCTGCGGGGCGATTTGGCGGGCCTGCGTCACATAATCGGTCAGGCGGGGGCCTACGATGCCCAGCCCATGATCCACCGCGGCCTCGCGGCCGCGCTTTTTGTAGATGATACCGATGGTTTTGCGCTCTTCGTTGGAGAAGAGGGGCAGGCTATGGGCATGAGGAATGTGCCCCTTATGGTACTCGCCTGGTGAGCGCACATCCAAGATCGGCAGGCCCTCATTTTGGGCCGCCGCGAGAAAGGCTTCGATGCTGAGTTGTTGTACCACCTGCCCGGCAAGATACGGTTTTTTCTTTTCCGCTCCCTTGGGAAAGGAAAAAATGCGCCCCTCCGCCCGTCGCACTACGCCGGTTTTGCGTTGGCTGTCCAGGGCATCTCCATTGGTATCCGCATTCCGCGGCTGAATGCGTAAGTTTGTAGGTACCGGTTTTTTCAGGCTTTTTCCCCTATCCCATGATCCCTATCCTCAATCGCCCCTTTCCCCGCGTCCTTATCTACGGCCTGGCGGTCTGCATCATCGGTGGATCGCTGCTGTACTCCAACTATCTGGCCCAGCAGCTGGCGGAGAAGGAGCGGACCGAGGTGGAGCGCTTTGCCTCGGCCTTGCGCTTTATCACCGATCCCAATATGCAGGAGGACGACCCCAATGCGGCTGCTGAGGCCTTTGCCTTCATCAGCCGGATCGCCCGCACCAGTGGTGATGGCATTCCCAAGATATTGATCGGCGAAAACAACACCATCGACGGGCACACCCTGGAGCTGCCTGCTGATCTGGATCCGGCGGAGCAAGAGGCCCTGGTGCGCCAGAAAGTGGAGGAGTTATCCGCGCAGTATGAGCCCATCAAAGTGGAGTTTGACCGGGGACGCTTTCAGACCGTGGTGTATGGGGAGTCGTCTTTGCTGAAGCAACTCAAGTGGTTTCCCCTGGCGCAGCTCCTGGTGGCTTTTACGTTTATCGGCATCGTCTTCGCCAGCTTTGCCGTTGCCAAACGCAATGAACAAAACCGGGTATGGGTCGGGCTCGCCCGGGAGACAGCCCACCAGCTAGGCACGCCGGTCTCCAGCCTCATGGCCTGGATTGAGCTGCTAAAACTCAATCTTGAAGGCCAGCCCGATGAGGTCGAATTGCTCAATGAGATGGAGCGGGACGTTCATCGCCTGGAAATGATCGCCGAGCGCTTTTCTAAAATCGGCTCCCAGCCGGAACTGGTTGAAGTGCCTTTGCAAGAAGTACTCGACCGATCGGCCAGCTACCTGCGCAAGCGCATGACCAAGGGGGGCAAGCTCCAGCTACAAGTAGAAAACCACGTGCCGGTCGAAGGCAAGCTACGGGTCAATCCGCAGCTCTTTGACTGGGTGATCGAAAACCTCCTGAAAAATGCCCTCGATGCGATCCAGAACAAAGAAGGACGCATCCTGATCGAAGCGGGGGAACGGGGCCCCGGGGCCTACTACATCGAGGTCACCGATACGGGCAAGGGGATTCCCAAAAACCTGATGCGGAAGGTCTTCGAGCCGGGGTTTACCACCAAAAAACGCGGCTGGGGGCTGGGACTCAGCCTCTCCCGCCGCATTGTGGAAAACTACCACCGCGGCAAGATCTATGTCAAGGCCTCTGAGCCGGGCAAGGGCACGACCTTCCGGATCGTACTGCCCCGGGAGGGGTAAAAGCTACTCCCGCAGCAGCCGGAGCTGCTGCACCTGACCGTCGGCTTCCACCCGCAGGTGATACCACCCTGCCGGCAAGGCCGGCAGGGGCCAGCCCAGCCGCTTGCCCCGAGCCGTTTTGGTCGCGAGCAGGCGCCCTTGCAGGTCATAGAGTCTGACCTGGACGGGTCCTGACCCGGCCCGATCTCGCTCCAGGAAGATCTCCCCCTCACTGGGGTTGGGATAGAGCCGCCAAGCTCCGCTTGCATTCGGTTGCGCTATCGATACCCCAAAGGGATAGGTGCCCGTTACCGTGAGCTGCAGGGTGTCGGCATCGGCGCAGCCTGCGCTCCCCTCCGCCAGCAAGCTGACGGTATAGTTCCCGGCCTGCACATAGGTGTGCAGGGGGTTGGGGTTGCTGCTAGTGGCACCGTTGCCAAAATTCCAATGGTAGCTGCTTGCGCCGTTGCTCAGGTTGGTGAAGCGGGCCACCGGATCGTTGCTCATGTCGATCAGTCTGCGATCCACAGAGAAATCGGCTTCGATCGTGCCGGTACCAGGCCGGAGTCGAACGGCCTGCCGTTCGCAACCGGCTGCATAGGCCACTTCCCAGTCGTAGAAGAAGTAATATTTGCCTGCTTGGGCGCCACCGCCGCTCCCGGTGATCCGAAAGAAGCCTTCGGTCGAGACATAGGGGAAGGCCTCTCCACTCAGGTTGAAATACAGGGCCCCGAGGCCATTGTCATTCAGGCCTAGTTGATACGCTTTGCCCATGGGCACCTCCAGGTCCAGGGTGACCCGGGTCGGGGCGGCTGGCAGGTCTACGATGCGGCTGGCCACGACCTGTCCCTGGTCATTTCGCACCTCAAAAATGCGGGGCCCGGCCAGCAGGGGGTAAACCGTTACCTTGCGCAGCAGCATGGGGTAGTCTGCATCGAACGTCAGGTAGGGACTGGTGCCCTGCACATAGGTGCCGCCGCCCAGCGAATTATCGGGCATACCCAGGGACTGGGACTTATACAGCCCGGCATAGAGGGTCGTATCGCTGGTAGGGGCCGGGAGGAGGACAGTCGCCCCTTCGGCGCGCAAGGTGCCGCCCTCCGGGGCGTCCCACCAGAAAATCCGTACACTGCTGTCAGCCTGAGAGAGGGCCGCCTGCAGGACCGCATCGCCCCCGGTACAGATGGTAAAGGGGCCGGGGTCGGTAGTCAGGGCCGGAGCCCGCACCACCTGGATTTGCAGGCTGTCACGGTCATCCAGGGTATAGTAGGGGAGCTGCCCGTTTTCGGTGACGATGCGCACCCGGATCCATTGGGGGCCTTCGGGCAGGTCCAGTGGGGGGAAGGCGACGGCCACGCTGTCGCCCGGCTGGAGCAAGCCGCTCCAGCTCAGGGTATCCACCTGGCCGAGGATTTCATAGGCGATGTCGACAGTCTGTAAGGGCCCCCGGCCGTGGTTGTAGAGCTGTACCGTCGGGGTGACGATGGGATCACAGGCCCCCTCCGGCCGCCGCAGGCGGCCCAGGGCGGCATCCCGCTCCGCCGGCGGGAAGAAGGGGACGTGGCCCTGCGACACGAGCGAGTCATAAGCAGCCCGGAGATTGATCATCCCCATCCCGAAAAAGTTGTCCTCCCCGGGATCCCCTACGTCCACGGCGCTGCGGTACAGGGCCAGCAGGATCTGTTCGCCAGTCGCATTGGGAAAAGCTTCCTTGAGCAGCAGGGCGGCTCCCGCTACCATGGGCGCCGCCATGGAGGTGCCGGAGAGCGGGGCGTAGCCGCCGGGCACCGAGGAGCGGATGGCCATTCCCGGGGCGCACACCTCAGGCTTGATCAGCAGAGAGCTGTCTCCCCCGCAGCGGGTGGGACCTACGCTGGAAAAGCCCGCCCGGGGCGGCCCCGGGAAGTTCTGATTGACGGCACCCACCGAGAAGGCATTAACCAGGCCGGTATTGATGTTGGCGGGAAAATTGATGGCGGTATCGGGACGGTTACCGCGGTTGCCCGCAGAGAAGATCACGGCGATGCCGGCGGCCTCCAGGGCGTTGAGGGTGGGACCATAGAGGGCAGGCGCGGCGCAGATGGTATCGGATCCGCCCCAGGAATTGTTGATTACATCCGGAAAGTCGGCCGTGGTGGGGTCGCCGTCGGGGTCCAGGGCCCACTGAAAGGTCGCCAGCGGGCTGGGGCCGGGAGTGCCGGCGCAAGTCGGGGCCCCTCCCTTGATGGCAGGGGCCGCCATCCAGGTGGCCTGGAAAGCCAGGCCGATGGTGTCATGGGCCTGCCGATCCAGGCCCAGGGCGATGCCAGCTACGTGGGTGCCGTGACCCGAACAATCCCAGGGGATGCTATCCCCGGTGGGGTTGTGCCAGACCTGGGCGGCGGGCCGGAAACGGCCCAGGTAGTTGGTGTGCAGGGCGGGATGGGTACCCTCGATGCCTGTATCGATGACCAGCAGACGGCGACCCTGGCCGGTGTAGCCCAGCGCCCAGAAGGTAGGCGCGCCGACCATGGCCTGGGCCGTGGTCGGGGGCAGCGGGGGAGAGGGCAGGGG
>RFHL01000147.1 GCA_003696875.1 Bacteroidota bacterium
CACTGGACCCCGGAGACCCGGGTATCAGTCGCCAAGTGCGTGTCGCCCTACTACTACGACGACAGCCTGCTCACCGGTTTTCGGGCCAGTCACTGGATGAGTGGATCCTGCACGCAGGACTACGGCAGCTATACCCTGGCACCTGTGATGGGCGGGGAGCGCTGGCGGCGGGGCAAACTGGCGCAGCCCCTGGATCATCGCCGGGAGCAGGCCCGCCCCGACCGTTACGACCTGGAGTTGGAGGGACTATCGGTATCCCTGACCGCCGGCACCTATGCGGGCCTTTTGCGCTTGGAGGCCCGCCGGGCCGACACCCTCTTCTTGCTCGTGCGTCCCAATCAGCGTGATGGGCGCCCGGTCCTGCACTGGGATGCCGAGGCGCAGCAGCTTGTGGGCCGGGTACCGGTACAGCGCATCTACCAGGGGTGGGGCGAAGACGCCGGTTTTGGCGGGCACTTTGTGGTCGAGGCTGACCTGGCTCCCGTGCAGCAGGGGGCGATGGCCGATCCGGAGGCCTATTGGCTGGCCTGGCCACTGGACAGCGGTCAGGTACTGCAGCTGCGCACGGCCCTATCCTGGACCGATACCGAGGGCGCCCGGAACAACCTACGGGCCGAGATCCCGGATTGGGACTTTGGGCGGCGGCAGGAGGCGACGGCCGCCGCCTGGGAGACGCTGCTCGGGCGGGTGCAGGTGCAGGGTGGCGAGCCCGGGGCCGGTCGCCGGCTTTACACGGCTTTGTACCATAGCCTGCTGCTGCCGCGGACCTTCAGCGATGCCGATGGGCGCTACCCGGGCTTTGCGGGGGATACCACCATACACCGCGCCGAAGGCTTCACGTACTACACCGACTTTTCCCTTTGGGATACCTATCGCACCCTGCATCCGCTGCTCACCCTGCTCGCCCCTGAGCGGACCCGCGACATGATGCAGTCTCTGGTGGTGATGGCCGAACAGGGTGGCTGGCTGCCCATTTTTCCTGCCTGGAACCAGTATACCGGCGCGATGATTGGGGACCATGCCCAGATTGTCCTGAGCGAAGCCTGGCGTAAGGGTATTCGTGGCTGGGAGGTGGAGCGGGTCTATCCCTATCTGGTCCAGAATGCCACCCAATCGCCCGCTACCCGGGCTGAGTACCTGGATGGCAAGGGCCGCCGGGCGCTGGATAGCTATCTGGAATATGGCTACATCCCTCTGGAAGAGCCGGTTAAGGAGGCCTTTCATCAGATGGAGCAGGTATCTCGCACCCTGGAGTATGCCCATGATGACTACGCCCTCGGCCGCCTGGCCGAGGCTTTGGGGAAAGAGGAAGATGCCCGGCATTTTCTGGCCCGGGCACAGAACTATCGGCATGTTTTTGATCCTGAGACCCGCTTCATGCGGGGGCGGCATCAGGACGGACACTGGCAGACGCCCTTTGAGCCGGCGGCCAAGGAGCCGCCGGTATTTACTGAGGGGACCTCCTGGCAGTACAGTTGGTACGTGCCTCAGGATGTGGCAGGCCTGATCGAGCTGATGGGCGGACGCGAGGCTTTTATTGCGAAGCTGGACAGCTTTTTTGCCGGAGGCCACTACTGGCATGGTAACGAACCCAGCCACCATATCGCCTTTCTGTATCAGGCGGCGGGGGCGCCTGCGCGCACGCAGGCGCGCGTGCGGGAGATTCTCGCCGCCGAGTACGGCGACGGCCCGGGCGGCCTGAGCGGCAACGACGACTGCGGGCAGGTCTCTGCCTGGTACGTGATGGCTGCGCTGGGCCTGTATCCCCGCTGTCCGGGGGATACCGACTACTATGTGGGGAGCCCGCTCTTTGAGACCGTCACCCTTCAGTTGGGGGCGGGGCGATCCTTCCGGATCGAAGCGCCTGGAACCGGGCCGGATCGCTTTCAGATTGTGGCCATGCAGCTGAACGGGCAGCCGCGGGATCGCTTCCTGCTGGATCATGCCGAGTTGCTGGCAGGCGGGCTGCTGGTGTTGGAACTGGAGTAGCGGTACCGAAACCTTACATGCACAAAGCGGACCCCACTGGGGTCCGCTTTATCCTTTATTTAGTCATGAAAACCTTGTCAGCCAGTCCTTCCCCCTCGTGTATCTGGGGTAGTACTGATGGGACAAATATAGCGATTGGCAGGGATTGGGGAAAGGTTTTTCGACAATTTGGCGTAAAAGCTTGCTCCAATGGAGGGACTGGCCTGCTTATCGGTCAGAGGGTTTCCTGGCCGAAGCGGGCGAAGACCGAATCTTCGCCGGGGGAGAGGCCCCTCCGGAGCGTGGTATCGTGGGCAGTGCTATCCGCCATCATAATAGGCTGCGGGGTTTGGTCTGGCTTCTCCTGCGGCGACCACGGGCCCAGCCTGGCAACTAGAAAGAGGATGAGGGCTGCCGCGGCGACTGGCCATACGGGCAGGTAATAGGTCCAGCGGGCCTGTCGCTGCTGGGCATGGCGCTGCTGCCGTAGGCGCTGCTGCAGGCGGATATGGGTCTCGGGTCGTGGCTGCAGCGTGTCGGGCAGCTCTCGCAGTCCGCAGATGGCCTGGCGCATCGCGCGGTAGCTTGCCTCGTCCAGATGGTCCCGCACCGCCGCCTGCTGGGCCGGCGTCAGGGCGTCGAAGTCATAGTGCCGCAGCAGGGCTTCGAGGTCAAGGGTTTGGAGGGTATGGGAGGTATTCATGCCAATCGGGATATCTGGTTTACAGATCTTGGAGCACGGTTTGGAAGGCGACCAGCCCCCGGGCCAGCTGGCGCAGGCCATAGAATAGACGGGACTTCACCGTACCTTCCGAGCAGGTCATCAGCTCGGAGATTTCTTTGATGGAATGCTCTTCGCGGTAGCGAAGGAGGATGGCTTCCCGCTGGGCGGGGTTTAGCTGGTCGAGGGCCTGCTCCAGTTGGGCGGTGAGGGTGGCGCGGTCCGGGCCGTCTTCCTGGGGTGGGATGCCTACCGGCAGGGCATCGGTCAGGGGGACCTCCCCGCGGCGTACGCCGCGACGGCGGTATTCGTTTTTCACCATATTGGAGGCCACGGTAAAAAACCAGGTCGAAAAGCGACGACGGGGATCGTAGCGGTGGGGCTTTTCGACCAGCTTGAGGAAGAGCTCCTGCAGAAAGTCCTGGGCCACGGCTTCGTCCCGGTCCAGCATGCGGTAAAAAAAATGCAGCATGCGCTGACTGTATCGGCGATACAATTCGTCGAAAGCGCCCTCGTGGCGCTCGCGGGCCAGCAGGTCCATCAGGGCTTCGTCGGTCGCGTCGGTCAGCGAAAAAGGCGGCAGGCGCATAGGCAAAAGATGGATCTGGGGGCGAGGGGTGGCTGTCTATCCATACGGCCGCTGGCGGCCTTGGGGTTACGCCCGCCCATAGGTACCCGCAGACGTGCCCAGGGTTCAATGGTTGGGAAAATATTTTTTGACCTGCGCCATGACCGGCTTTTTGTGCCTATTCCCCCCAATTCTTTGTATGTTTCCTCGGTTAAATCCTGCCTTATGTCCCAACACATTCACATGTGGGCTGGTCCCCGCAACGTGTCCACGGCCCTGATGTACAGCTTTGCCCAGCGGCCTGACACCTGCGTAGTCGACGAGCCCCTCTACGGTCACTATCTGCGGGTGCACCCCGTAGACCATCCTGGTCAGGCCGAGACCCTGGCGGTGCAGGGCCCGGCTGAGCAGGTGATCCGGGAGGTTTTCGAGAGGGCCTATGATCGGCCTCTGGTGTTTCATAAGCAGATGGCCCATCACCTGATTGAGGTGGATCGGCGATTCTTTGCCGGGGCCCGGCACTTTTTGCTGATCCGCCACCCGGCTGAAGTGATCAATTCCTACATCAAGGTCATGCCCAAGCCTGGCCTGACCGACATCGGTATTGCGATGCAGACGGCGCTCTATGACGAGCTGGTGGCGGGGGGACACGCACCGGCTGTGCTTGACGGCAACGAACTTCTTCAGGACCCTGCCGGGGTCCTGTCCCGGCTCTGTGACCGGCTGGAGATCCCATATTATCCGGAGATGCTCTCCTGGCCGGCCGGCCCCCGGCCGGAAGATGGGCCCTGGGCGCCCTGGTGGTACAGCCGCTTGCATCAGTCGACCGGCTTTGCCCCCTACGAACCCAAATCCCGGGAGGTGCCTCTGGCCCAGCAGGCCTTGCTGGCTGAGGCCCTGCCTCATTATGAGCGGCTCTATGCCGTGGCCATTCGATAACCCTGTTTCTATGCCCCGCTTCCTTGCGCTCCTCAACCTGCTGGCCCTCGGCCTCACCATCTACGCCAATGCCGCTGTGACCACCCTGGCCGCCCGCTTTGGGTTGCCAGCCCGCAGCATCGGGGAGCTATCTGCTTCCTATCCCAATTATTTCGTCCCCTCAGGTGTCACCTTCGCCATCTGGGGACTCATCTACCTCTGGCTGGGTGCCTTTGTGGTGTATCAGGGGCGGGCCTTGCTGGGACACCCCATTCCAGATAGCGGGCACATCGGGGGCTTGTTTTTCCTTTCCTGTGTATTCAACGTCGCCTGGCTCTTCGTCTGGGTAGCCGGGCGGCCAGGCCTCTCACTGCTGGTTATGCTGGGGCTTCTGGCCACGCTACTGGCTATCTATCTGCGGCTGGGCGTAGGGGTCAGCCCGATTGCACCAGCGGATCGCTGGCTGGTCCATGCGCCCTTTAGCCTGTACCTGGGTTGGATCTCCGTCGCTACTATCGCCAATGTCACCACCTGGCTGGTGGACCGTGGCTGGGGCGGCGGACCGATCGCCGAGCCGCTCTGGGCGGCTCTCATGGTGGTTGTGGCGGGCCTGCTGGCCCTTTTCATGTTCTGGAACCGGCAGGATGTCGTCTATGTCGGGGTCATCCTCTGGGCCTTACTGGGGGTCGTGTTCAAGCGACAGGCGGCCGGGAGCCCGGCCGATGCGCTGGTGGTGCTGGCAGTATACCTGACCTTTGCCTTGGTCCTGGGTGTGCTGGGGCTGCGTACCTGGCTGGCGGGCCAGGGCGCATAAATAGATAAGCCATCGGGTCTTTGTTGAAATCGGGTAAAGAAATACCCGAATTCGGGTATTGTGTCTGCGCCTTTCCCGCGCTTTTTTTGTCATAGTCAATAATGACGCATTGGGAATGAGTGATTCAGGCCCTTCCCAAACTCAAGATTGCTTATCAGGCTATTCAGGCAGCGACACTACCGATAGGTAGTGTTGTTGTTCTTTTGGGGCTATGGGGAGGGACTTGGGGAAGACTTTCTCCCTGATCCTCCCTACCTTTGGGGTATGAAGTTTGGCAAACTGGCTGACATCCGCGGGGTAGATTTCTCCCTGCCACCGGATCCCGAGCCGGGTCGTCTGCCCGGCAAGCCTGCGGGGGATTTCCGAGCCTACGTAGGGCTGTCGCGCTGGGCCAGCAAAGCCTGGCTGGGGCAACTTTATCCGCCGGGTACCCGGCAGGCAGACTACCTGTACTACTATGCCCGCTCCTTCAACACCATAGAGCTCAACTCTACTCATTACCGGACTCCCACCCCTGTGCAAGTGGAGAAATGGCGGGATGCTACCCCCGGGAACTTTGTTTTTTGCCCCAAGGTCCCACAGCTGATCTCGCACTACCGCAAACTGGTCAACTGTGAGGAGGCACTTGCGCAGTTTGTGGACAGCATCGTACACTTCGAAGACAAGCTGGGTTGCTGCTTTGTGCAGTTGCATGACTCCTTTGGACCGGCCCTATACCCGAATCTGGTGTCTTTTCTTCGGCAATGGCCGAGGGGAATCCCGCTGGCGGTGGAGTTCAGGCATGCAGACTGGTTTGCGGCGGGACAGCTGTTGCCGCAGGTGGAGGAACTCCTGGCCAATGCCGGTGTGGGGACGGTGATTACCGACGTGGCTGGCCGGCGGGATGTGTGTCATACCAGCCTCACCACCCGCTATGCCATGATTCGATTTGTGGGGAATGCGCTGGATGCGACTGATTACCAGCGTGCTGAGGCCTGGATTGAGCGCCTGGACCGCTGGTTGCGGGCCGGACTGGAGACCCTGTACCTCTTTCCCCACGAGCCCGAAGATCCCATGGCGGCCGATATGGGCCGCTACTGGATAGAGGGCCTCAACCGCAAGCTGGGGACGGATCTGCCCCTTCCCGGCCTGGATAATAGACCCAATACCCAGATGAGCCTGTTTTAGCCTCCAATCATGGTTCAATCCAGGTTCAATCCAGCGTATCATCATGTATATCTGACTTCTGACTTCTCGCACATGCTTACCATCGATCCTGCCCAGACTCCGATTCCGGAACTCCATCAGTATCTCATCGGGGCGGTAGCGCCCCGGCCGATCGCCTTTGCGAGCACCCGCTCGCCGGAGGGCGACACCAATCTGGCCCCTTACAGTTTCTTCAACGTTTTTAGCTCCAACCCGCCCATCCTGATTTTTTCCTCCAACCGGCGGGTGCGGGGCAACACCACCAAGGACACCCTGCACAATGTGGAGGCGACGCGTGAGGTGGTGATCAACATCGTCAACCACAACCTGCTGCACCAGATGGCGCTGGCCAGTGTGGAGTACCCGGCGGGGATCAGCGAATTTGAGAAAACGGGCCTCACGCCGCTGCCGGCGCAGCGGGTCAAGGCTTACCGCGTGGCGGAGGCCCCGGTGCAGTTTGAGTGCAAGGTACGGGACATCATCCCGCTGGGGGAAGGGGGCGGTGCCGGTAACCTGATCGTATGCGAGGTGGTGCTGATCCACATCCAAAAGGAGATTCTGGATGAACAGGGAAGAATAGATCCTTATAAGGCTGACCTTATCGCCCGCATGGGGCGGGCCTTCTATTGCCGCGCCAATGGGGAAGCCGTCTTCCCGGTGGTGCGGCCCACGCACGAGATCGGGATCGGGGTGGATCAGCTGCCGGAGGACATCCGGCTAAGTCATGTGCTCACCGGCAATGACCTCGCCCGCCTGGCGGCGGTGACGGAGCAGCCCAGGCCAGACATGGCGATCCGGGAAGATCCTGAGGTGATGGATGCCCTGGCGGGCAACGCGCAGGACCGGCTGCGGCGGTTGCATCGTTATGCGCAGCAGCTGATTGAGGCGGGCGAAATCGACAAGGCCTGGCAGGTCCTGCTGGTGGACTAAGACTCGGGAAGCAGAAAATTCTTTTTATTTTCGGCGGCGGGGGAGCTGCCCCCGGTGACACACAAGCGCCTGCCCATGCACAATTCCCTTTTGGAAGACCTTATGGCCTATCAGGCGGCGGGACGCAAGTCCCTGGCCGTCCTGCTGGATCCGGACAAGACCGATCCTGTATCGGCAGCCGAGCGGGCGGCGGAGCTGGAGGCGGTAGGGGCG
>RFHL01000148.1 GCA_003696875.1 Bacteroidota bacterium
GACCTGTCCACCGGTCTGATCACAGAAGAAGAAGCCAAAGAGCGCCGGGCAAAACTGGAGCAGGAAAGCAGCTTTTTCGGGGCGATGGACGGTGCGGCGAAATTCGTCCGCGGCGATGCGATTGCCGGCCTTTTGATCGTATTCATCAATATTATCGGCGGCATTATTATCGGCACAACTTCTCAGGATATGAGCCTTGCCGATGCCGCCGGCACCTATACCGTATTAACAATCGGCGATGGTCTGGTCAGCCAGATTCCGGCCCTGATCGTTTCTGTATCCGCCGGCTTTCTGGTATCCAAAGCCGGTGTCGAAGGTGCCGCACAGGAAGTTCTGTTCGATCAGTTCAGCCGCTACCCACGTGCCCTGGGCATGGCATCGGCCCTGATGTTCAGCATGGCTTTGGTGCCGGCTATTCCTGCACCGCCTTTTCTTTTTCTTGCCGCTGTCATGGGCGGGCTGGCCTATCTTAACTGGCAGCGCCAGAAAATAAACAAAGAAGAAGCCGCTGCCGAAACGGCAGAGGGCGGGGCCGCTGCACCGGCAGAAGAACCCATATCAAAAGCGCTTGCAATGGATACTATTCGGCTTGAGCTGGGATACGGCCTGCTGCCGCTGGTACAGGGCGAAGGGGATAATAAGCTTACCGACCAGATCAAAGGACTGCGCCGCCAGCTCGCAGAGGACATGGGCTATATTCTTCCGGCTGTTCGTATTCAGGACAATCTGCAACTGCCTGCTAACAGCTATGCCGTGCGTATAAAGGAGATAGAAGTGGGACGGGGGGAGGTGCGTCCGGGCATGCTGTTATGCATGGACCCGAATGGTGAGCCGATTACCCTTCCCGGTGAGAATACTGTAGAGCCGACCTTTGGCCTGCCTGCAATGTGGATTGATGAACAATACCGGGAAGAAGCCCATTTCAAAGGCTATACCGTTGTTGATGCACCGACCGTAGTAACAACCCATATCACTGAAATCATCAAGGACAATATGGCCGACCTGCTTTCCTACGCGGAAACGCAGAAATTGCTTGATGAAATGCCGCCGGACTATCAAAAACTCGTGGCTGA
>RFHL01000149.1 GCA_003696875.1 Bacteroidota bacterium
ATTACGCATTACGTTTTACGTTTTAACCGGGCGCGCAAGCCAGTGAATTGTGAAGTTGAAAATCTGCATAAATGAACCACGCCAAAGTGCGCTACTGCATCCCGGCCCGGACGCGGGCCAGAGACAGGGTGTAGGCGGCCGCTGCGGCGGCCAGAGTTGCCGCTCCGGCCAGCAGCGCCGGCCAGGCGGGTGCGGGGGGAGTCGCGGGGGTCGGGTCATCGTCGCCGAGGGTGCGCAGGATGCCGAGCGCATCTTCCCCCAGGAAGATGATGGCCTCCTCGCGCTGCAGGTCGGCTTTGGCCTGGGCGAATGTGCGTTCCCACATCCGTTGGCGGGTGGCCTGCTGCTCGTGGTTTTCACGGAGCGCCTGCAAGGCGTCTTTCCAGTGCAACTTTCGGGGCTGTTCTTGTCGGGATGGCATTTTACTGTTCCTTTCCTGTTTCTGTGCGGGGATCAAACATCAGGAGTTGGAGGCCTGCCAGCGGGCGGACCTGGACTGTGCGGGCCACGTAGCCCAGCAGGCGGCGGGTGTTGACCGTCACCTGGTAAGCCGGGGGCGGGGCCAGCAGCCCCGGGACGTGCTGCCAGAAATCCGGCAGGGCGCGGTGCTGCTGCTCGACGCCGTCCAGCAGGTGCAGCATTGCCGGCGCGAGCGGGGTCAGCCAGTCACACATCGCCTGCTTCAGGTCCAGCGCCGTTGCCGGCGGGGTCAGCCAGGCGTGGTTGTGTTCGATCAGGTGGCAGCGGTCGCCACCAAACTGGTTGAGGAAGGCTTTCAGGTCGTGGACATCGCCGGCAAAGTATTGCCTCCAGAACTCGACGCCGCTGTACCAGGGCGGCAGGCCGCAATGCTCGTGGAAACAGCGGAGCAAGCCGGGGGTGAGCCAGGGGCGGTTGAAGTCGCCGCGGACAAAGCGCTGCCAGTCGGCAAAGATATCGCGTTTGCCGGCGGCGCTGAGGCCATTTTCGGAAGAAAAGGGGGATGGTTCTGCCAGAAGAGGCAAAGGTGTAGGGTGCATCGGATCCTCCTGCAATATTGGGTTGTAATTTAATGGGTGAAATGATTAAAAAGGGGGGGACACTCTCATGATACCA
>RFHL01000150.1 GCA_003696875.1 Bacteroidota bacterium
CCCTACGCAAGCGCCTACCACCTGCTACACCATCGGCATGGCCTCCATCTCCGAAATGGTCGCCAAACTACAGGAGAAACCTTGGCCCATTTACAAGATCAAGCTCGGCACCGACCATGACCTGGACATTATCCGCGCTCTGCGGGCACATACAGATGCTACCTTTCGTGTGGACGCCAATACCGCCTGGACCGCGGCGCAAACCATCGAGTACGCGCCCATCCTGCGCGATCTGGGCGTAGAATTCATCGAACAACCACTGAAAGCCGATCGCTGGTCTGAGCATCAGCAAGTGCGAGCCAAGAGTGTGCTGCCCCTCATCGCCGACGAAAGCTGCCACGTCGAAGCTGACGTAGCGCGCTGTGCCGGACACTTCGACGGTATCAACATCAAACTCATGAAATGCGGTGGCCTCACCCCTGCCCGCCGCATGATAGCCAAAGCCCGTGAATTGGGGCTAAAAATTATGATGGGTTGCATGACCGAAAGCTCGGTAGGCATCTCGGCCATCGCGCACATCGCACCCCTACTCGACTATGTAGATATGGATGGGGCGCTGCTCCTGGCAGAAGACCCCGCAGAGGGGGTTGCGATTGACGAGCAAGCCCAACTCCACTTCCCGGACAGGCCCGGCACCGGGGTACGCCTGCGCTAAAAGCCATAGTCGTAACCACTTTAGCTTTTGAGTGAGAAGGAGCTAGCCCGGCGGCTGTCGTAACCCAATTTAAACAGCCCCTGAGCGGAGTCGAAGCCCACCCCTCATCAAGCCTCAAAAAAGCATGGCAATACTAATGCGCCTCCAACCAATTCTCTCCCACCCCTATCTCGACCACAATCGGCACCTTGAGCCCCGGCAGGGCCTCGCGCATGTGTTGTTCAATCAGCGGTTTGAGTGGCTCCAACTCATCGCGGCGAACATCAAAGACGAGTTCATCGTGAACCTGAAGGATCATCTTGGACTGGAAACCGCCACTTTTGAGAGCAGCTTGCAGCTTGACCATCGCCAGTTTGATCATATCGGCGGCGGTGCCCTGTATGGGGGTATTGATGGCCATGCGCTCGGCATTACCGCGCGCCAGAG
>RFHL01000011.1 GCA_003696875.1 Bacteroidota bacterium
AATTTAGCTGGCTGGGCCCGATCGGGCCCAGCCAGCTAAATTTTTACCCGATGAAAATAACCCGTATCCGGGTGGTGAATGAGTCCCTTGACCTGCTGCGGCCTTACACCATCGCCTACCGTACCATCAGTCAGGTATCCAACTGTTTTGTCTTTGTCGAAACCGACAGCGGCCTCACCGGCATCGGGGCGGCCAACCCCAGCCCTATGGTAGTGGGCGAAAGCCTGGCCGACACCCTGGCGGCCCTGAGTCCGGAAGGGGTAGCGCCCTTTCTCGGGCGGGATCCACGCGAACTACCGGCCCTGTGCCGGGAAGTCGTCCAGCGCTTTCCCGATCAGCCGGGGGCCCGGGCAGCGCTCGACATCGCCTTTCACGATCTCTTTGCCCGCTATCTGGGCCTGCCGCTGGTCCGCTACCTGGGCCAGCAGCACCAGGCTCTGCCTACTTCCATCACCATCGGCATCCTGGACCTGGCCGAGACCCTGGCCGAGGCCGAGGAATATCAGGGGCGAGGCTTTCGCATCCTCAAGGTCAAACTGGGACACTCACTGGAGGCCGACATCGAACGACTACACAAGCTGCGCGAGCTGGTAGGCACATCGATGGGGATCCGGGTAGACGCCAATCAAGGCTATAGCCTGGAAGAGCTGCTGCGCTTCGTGCGGGAAACCCGTGATCTGGATATTGAACTGATTGAGCAGCCCCTGCCCACGGACCAGACAGAGGCGCTCCGCGCCCTGCCCGAGTCGGTGCGGGCAAGCCTGGCTGCAGATGAGTCATTACTCGGCCCTGCAGGTGCCTGGCGTCTGGCGCAGGGAGACCCGCCCTTTGGGATTTTCAACATCAAACTCATGAAGACCGGCGGCATCTTTCCCGCCCTGGAGGTCGCCAACATTGCCAAGCGGGCCGGCATGGCCCTCATGTGGGGCTGCAACGACGAGAGCATCGTGAGCATTAGTGCGGCCTTACACGCTGCCTTTTCCTGTCCCCATACCCGCTACATCGACCTCGACGGCAGCCTGGATCTCGCGCGCGATCTGGTGTCTGGAGGCTTCGCCCTGGAAGATGGCCTCATGCGCCCGCTGGATGGGGCAGGTCTCGGTTTTGAGCAGGTCGACTGACCTGACATCTTTCCTGTTCCCATCAGGCAGGGGGAGATGCTTCCTGTCGGGGCAAAAAGACCCGGAAGGTGCTCCCTTGGCCTGGCACACTCTGGACCGTCACCTCACCTCCGTGAGCCTCGACGACCTCCTTGACATAGCTCAGGCCCAGCCCAAAGCCTTTTACCTCGTGCAGGTTGCCCGTAGATACCCGGTAAAAGCGGGTAAAAATGTCGGCCTGATCAGCTTTGCTGATGCCTTGTCCGTGATCCTGTACCTCCACTTCCAAGCCCCGGTGGTCACCCCGGGTGCGTATGGTGATCCGTGGAGCTTCGGGGCTATATTTATTCGCATTATCGAGGAGGTTGTGGAAGACAAGCCTCAGGTGTTCGGCATCGGCCATCAGCAGGGGATCAGCTGCTTGCAGGTCGAGGTCGATAAGCCCGGCCCGCTGCTCCACCTGGAGCCGAAAGGTTTCGGCAGCTTCCCGCAAGAGTTGATGCCCATCCACCTCGGCGAACCGAAGCTCTACCTCCCGCCGGTCAAAGCGGGCCGCCTGCAGCACCCGCTCCACCTGCCGGTGCATGCGCGCATTTTCCTCCTTGATGATCCCGGCATAGCGGCTGATCATTCCTGGCGTCTCTTGTACCTTGGGGTTGCCCAGGGCATCGGTCGCGAGTGAAATGGTGGCGATGGGAGTCTTGAGCTCATGGGTCATGTTGTTGATGAAGTCGGTCTTCATCTCAGACAACTTTTTTTGCCTTAAGATGGCCCGGATCGTCACCCAAAAGGTGACGAGGATGACCGTCGTAAACAGCAGGGACAACAGTCCCTGTACCCATACCGACCGATAGGCGTAGAGCCCCGCCTGAGGAAAATTGACATGCAGGCGCCCCTGCTCCCGCGAGAAATAGGGGAACAGCTGGGCCTGATAGGGGCTGCGCAATACCTCTTCAATCCGGCCGGAGGCCGGCTGGACGATGACGCCCCCCGTGCCGGGGGCCCGCACCAGAAAGTGGTAATCCATCAGGATGCCCTGATCGGCCAGAGCCTTGCGCAGCAACGTATCTACCTGCAGAGAATCCACCCGATCCTGAATGGGGACATTGCCTGACTTTAGCTCCCCGAAGGTCCGGTTCACAATTTCCAAGGCCCGGGGCGAGCCACTGAAGGCCAACTGAAGGTCTTGGTTACGGCCGCTGTCCCCTTCGGAGGAGAAGGAGTAGGAAACGCCCCCCTCAAGCCACATCTGCGAATCCAGGGGGATATAGGTCTCTTGCTCGGTCACGATAGAGAGGCTATCCCGAATGCGCACCCGCTGGGGGTTGGGCCATATGGGCGGCTGGTCGGCCCCAAGGTTTACCCGCAGGCTGTCGCCTGCAGCGGCCGCAAGTTGCGGATTTTGCCCCACGTCTACCTGCAGCTCACGCGACACACGCACAAGACGGGTCCTGAGCTCTGCCCCCTCCAGTTGGTCCACCACCTGACTCAGGGCATCGCTCACACTTACGTCAAAGTTAAGACGGCTCACCCGCATGGCCCGCTGCAGCTGATAAACCTGCAACGCCACGATCCCGATCAGGGCGAGGCTCATCAGGCCAATTACCAGGCGGATATGGGATAGCTTCATCTCTTGTGTAGGCAGGACTTACCCAAAGATACGGCATAGCTGCTGGTAGCGAGGCCCTTTAACCTTTCTTTAACAGAGATTAACCTGTCCTTAACGGCTTTGCAAATAGGCTTCGCTTACCTTTGAGACATGCCTTTGACTCCTTCTCTGAAACGGTGGCTTACAGCCTTGAGTTTTCTCATCCTGGCCATGACCCTGGCTGGGCTCCTGCTGTGGTCATGACGATGCATGTGTATCAAGCAGTGTGGATAGATATGTGTTTAGACAGCTCATTTCGATGCCTTTTTCTCGTCGGCGCCAGCAACTTGCTGGCGTTTTTCTTTGGCCCCCGATGGGGGAAAGCCCCCCGTCAGTTGTACCATTCATGAGGCAAGTCGCTCCCTGCGGGGCCTCCGCTCTGCCTCTGGCCTCATTGGTCATATTCTTCCTTTCCATGCACGCGACAAGCAAGTGGAAGCGGATGCACCCTTCGGGGTCCATCCGCTTTTCAGTTTTGCTGGCTCAATGCTGATGGCAGGCAGAAAGGATCGCATAGACCGAGGCCCACTTCGGAAGCCCCTCACCAAACAAATCCCTTAAGCCCAAGTTTCATAGGGCATGGATATTCTCATCCACACCCTGACGGGCATGTGTGGCGGCACCGTGGTAGCGGCACTGCATCGCTCCCGGCCTGCGCAGCAGGCCCGGATTGTCGTCATCGGGGGACTGGGCGGGATGTTTCCCGACATCGATACCTTCAGCCTCTGGCCAGGTTTTGACCAGACCTTCGGGGCCTGGCTCGGCCAAAGCGGCCGGGAAATTTATTCTTCCCACCTCTGGTATGGCCACCATGGCTTCTTTCACTCCCTGGTCGGGGCCCTCCTGCTGACCGGGCTCCTCGGTGGCTTTTTCAGCCTGATTTATTCCCGTATCCTCCGCCGGGCGCCGGGCTTCGGATCTGCCTTTCGGTACCTCGTGCCCTACCAAATCAGCTTCCTGGGGGGCTACCTGCTACATCTCGTAGAAGATATGCCCACCCCGGGGGGATCCTGGGGCGGTATACGCCTGCTCTTTCCCAGCCAGACCTACATCGGCGGTTGGGGATACACCTGGTGGTGGAACAACTACGACATTTTTCTCATCGTGTCTGGTACCTTACTACTTTCCCTACTAGCCCTGATGGTCTGCGAATGGCGCTCCCGCCGCCTGCGCTTCATCCCGGTCCTGCTACTGCTCTTTGGCAGCCTTCTGGCCATGCAGCAATTGCACTTCCGCCAGACCGATTACAACGAATGCGCCTATCCCGCTTGTGAAACCGCTTCCTGGGAAGAACAAGAGCGCAACATCGGCAAAGCCTGGACTCGTCGCCTCCGACAGATGGACAACCTATTGCCGATTTATTTCTGAGGGATTGCAGCCCCGGAGCGTCTTTTGTAGCTTTAGGCCAAAACCTCCGTTCATGTATTATCTGGTACTGGATCTGGAAATGACCGGCTTGGAGCCCGGCTGGCACGAAATCATCCAAATCGGCGCGGCACTCTATGATGAGCGCTGGAAGCCCTGCGGAGAGCGCTACCTAACCAATGTCTATCCCGAAAACGAGGAAAGCTATTCCCTGCCTGCGTTGGAGGTGCACGGCCTCACCATGGAGGAGCTGGAAGATGCTCCCATGATGAACGAGGTGCTGCCGGAATTTGAAAACTGGATACTTGAGTCTATGGGCAAACATCCCGACCGCATGAGCGGTCGGGACAAGGGACAAGCCCTGCGCGACACCCTGATCTGCGGGCAGAGTGTCATCAATGACATCAACTTTCTCAAATTTGCCTACCGGGAAGAGCATCTAAAGTGGCCCTTTTCCAATACCCTGGTGGACCTGCATACTCTGAGCTTTTACCTCTTCCCCCTATTGGAGGCGGCGGGGCAAACGGTGCCCCGCAAGCGGAGTCTAGAAGCCATTGCGGGCTTCTTTGGCTATGAGCGGGAGACAGACGAGCACAATGCCCTGGAAGACGCCGTCCTGACGGCCAAGTGTCTGCGGGAGCTCTTCCGGCTCCGGGAGCGCCTGACCCTCGCTCCGGCCTAAAAGCCGATCCCCAACTCAATGAAGGTCCGCTGATAGCGGCGCGTGCCGGTCACCAGCCCGGGATCGGGCTGGACCCAAATCCCGCCGGCCGTGATCTGGCCGGGCGGCCAGTCCATGAATTCCTGATAGGTCTGCTGGGCCTTGAAGCCCCCGGTGAGCATCCACTCAAAGCGGGTGCGGGTACGGAACCGAAAGCCCAGGGCCACCTGCCCCACAGGCCCACCGCGAAAGACCTCATTCGCCCAACCGGAAGAGATCCCGAAGCCATAGCCCAACTGTACCCGGGCTACGGGGGTGACTTTTTTGAATACCAGATCGGCCTGGGCCTCGGCCATCACGGGGGTAATCACCCCGCCATTGTAGAAGTCAAAGCCCGAAGCCAGGCCCACCCGCAGGCGTGGCTTGACGATGTATCCGATGTGATAGCCCAGGGAGCCATTGCCCTGAACGCCCCAGCGGCCTTGGCCCAGGCCCAGGCCTACCGAAAAGCGGTGATACAGGCCGGTAGACTTCATCACCACCGGCCGCCGGGTGCGGCGGTACTGAATCAGGGCCTTCTCCTCAAAGTCCTCCTCCATGGTGATCGCCTCCACTTCACGGGTGGAAAAAGTGAGAATCCTTCCCGGTAATATCTGGATTGTCACAGAGTCTCCCGGGGTCTGTTGCAGGATCTTGCCCCGAATGACACTCCCATTATGCAGGTATATGACATCCTGAACCGGACCAGACTCCTGGGCCCGGGCCATGGGGACAAGGGATAGCCCAAGGAGGGCTAGTAGGCAAAAACGTAACACAAAGGGAGGCATCGGTCGCATATCGGAGTGAGGAATAAGGCCCTCCAGGGCCAACATTTTGGAAAAAGGTACAGAATATTCCAGGGGTGAGCGGGGAAAAATTTTGGAATACTCTTCTGGAAAAGCAAGCCTTACCTTTAGCATGATCGCTTGGTAAACCTTATCTTTTGGGGAGAACGCTTCTTTTCAGACGTCTCCGAAGGCAAAAGCGCTGGCCGCGTGGCTTTTTTTATTTCAAAGCCACCTAATCAGCTCCCCCTTCGTTTACCATATTGCCTGACAAGGCTTGACCTTTTCCCGCAAGCTCGCCGCTTCTCTTGTTGTCTCACCCCCATTATTCTACCGCACAATGCACCCATCCCCCCTCCCTCGCCTGGCGCTGGTCCTGCTGCTCTTACCCACCCTGGCTTTGCAGGGTTGCTTCAAGGACAGCTGCAACATGACCTACACGTACATGAAGTACAGCCCGGTGTACATGTCCCCGGCCGACTTTCTGTCGGCGGTAAAGGTCGAGCCTCCCCAGCCGGTGACGGAACCCGGAAAAATCTACCTGCAGGACCAGTTCCTGCTGGTCAATGAGCCGGGAAAAGGCGTTCATATCTTTGATAACCAGAACCCTGAAGCACCAGAAGCTCTGGCCTACCTGCGGGTGCCGGGTACCTACGACCTGGCTATGAACTGCGACAAGCTCTACCTCGACAGCAGCACCGATCTGCTGGTTTTCGATCTGAGCAATCCGGCCGTGCCGGTGCTCCTGCGCCGTGTCCCCAATGCCTTCCCGCATATGCTCACCTACCGTGGCTTTACGGCCGATCCCAACAAGGGGGTCGTCGTGGCCTGGGAGCCCAGTCTGGAAAGCTCAGAGTATGACTGCAATGAGGGCATCCCCTGGGAGTGGGAACTCAACCAGGTAGATCCCGCCGACCTCACGCTGGATAACAACGGAACTGCCCGCATGTCCAATCCCGCCGTCGCTGGCCAGGCCGGCTCGATGTCCCGATTCACGGTGCTGGAGGATTACCTCTATATCGTTACCCCCCAGACCCTGCAGACCTACGATGTTACCACCTGTGAAACCCCTATCCGTATGGGCGAAACGCAGGTGGGATTCTGGATGGGCGAAGCCGAAATGGTCTCTACCCTGGATCAATATCTCCTGATTGGCACCAATATGGGTATGCACATCTTCGATGCCACCAATCCCGTTGAGCCACAGCATCTATCTCGCTTTGACCATGTAGAAGCCTGTGACCCTGTCGTAGGTCAGGGAAACTACGCCTACGTGACCCTGCGCAATGGCTCAGACCAGCCCTGTGGCCCCAACTTCACCAACCAACTGGATGTCGTCGATATCTCTCAGATCGAGTTTCCCCGGCTGGTGGTAAGCGTCCCCATGACCAACCCCCACGGCTTGGGGATTGACGGGAACCTGCTCTTCATCGCCGATGGCGAGGCTGGCCTCCGCATCTTTGACGCCAGTGATCCCCAACAGATTGGAGATGCCCAGATTGCGCATTTCCCCGATATGCAAGGCTATGATGTCATTGCCAGTGAGGGTATCCTCACCTTTGTCGGAGCCGATGGCATTTCCCTCTACGATTACACGGAGCCAACGAATGTAAGGCTGCTGAGTACCATTCCTACCGAATAAGGCCGGTGTCTAAACCCTAATCGGGAGCCCTTCTGACTGAAGGGCTCCCGCATTTTTTTTGCTTTCCAGAAAGCCTGATTTTCATTATCGGATGCGAAGGAACAGAAACCTCGATCCCTTTAGGACGCCAGATAGGTAATCTGGGCGCGGGGCGCTTCATGGAAAAGCTCTCTGGCAGTATCCTGGATGTCGATCGCCTGCACCTTTTCTATATCGGCCACCAGTTCCTCCAGGGGAAAGATCCGCCCAAAGTCCAGCAGGTCCTTGGCCATACCCAGCATTTGATTGAGCAGACTCTCGGCACCGAGGGTCATCTGCCCGATGAGCTGCTTCTTCGCCTGACTCAGGCGCACAATACCCAGAGGTTTCTCCCACATCTGCCGCAGTTCCCGGTCCACCAGGCGGCGGATGCGATCGAGGTTGTTACGCTCGCAAGCATAGTAGATACCCCAGATGCCTGTATCCAAAAAGGGGCTATAGAAGGAGTAGATGCTGTATGTAAGGCCGTATTTTTCCCGAATATTGAGGTTGAGCCGGGAGTTCATGGCCGGACCACCGAGGAGATTGTTGAGCAGGAGAAAGGGGACATAGTTGTCCTGATTCATGGCGTAGGCTCTGCCGCCGGTAATTTCATGCACCTGATCGGTAGGGATTTCCACCTCGCGGTGGTCATATAGCTGGACTGCCGCAGGCTGCTGTCGGGCCAGGCCACCGGTCGGCAACTCGACTGGCGCCAGATACTTTTCCAACACCCGATGCACTTCTTTTTCCGACACATTGCCTACGATAGAAAACACCATATGATCCTGCACAAACGAGCGGCGTATATGCCCCTGAATATCGGCCTGGGTAAACCCGCGGATGGTGTCCTTGGTACCCAGAATGGGGTAGCCCAGCCCATGCCGGGGAAAAATCATCTCGTCAAAATCCTCGAAGATCGCCTCGTCTGGAGCGTTGCGGTACATGTCGATCTCTTCACCGATCACCTGCATTTCCTTCGCTATCTCTCGCTCCGGGAAGACGGAGAAAAAAGCAATATCAGTCAGCAACTCAGTGGCCCGCTCAAAGTAATCCGAAACCATCGAGGCGTAGAGGCAGGTCTTTTCCTTGGTGGTATAGGCATTGACATCGCCGCCGACCGACTCTAGGTAATTGAGGATATGGAAGGTTTTGCGCCGCACTGTGCCCTTAAAGATCATGTGCTCCACAAAATGGGCCATTCCCATCTCTCCCTCACGGTCATCCCGGCTGCCCGAGTTGATCACATAGCCGCAGTGCACCGTCCGGGTGTACGGCACATACTTGTAGATAACCCTCAATCCGTTCTTTAGTGTGATGACCTTCGCTTCCATATCTTGCTCAGAAAGGGCTCGCAAACTACAGGCTTTACAGTAATATTGCAGTACTTATTCTTACTATTTTTGTTCCAAAATCGGGCACCTTTGCCCGCAAAAGGCGGGCAGCAGCCCGCCGTTTAACCGCCCCAGTGACTATGATCCGTTCAGAACTGTTTGTTTGGTCCTTGTTCCTGCTCAGCCTCGCTTTCGAGGCATGCACCGACCCCTGCAAAGACTCGGTCAGCCCCGATCTGGGCAACGAGTACTTTACCGTTACCTACCAAGATGCCAGTGGGGCCAATTACCTGGACCGGTACAACCTGGCCGGAGTCATTGTATTTGTTGACACGACAGGTGGCGCCAACGCCAACCCGCAGTACGAGCGGATCAATCCCGGCTACGCCGATGGCAAGTTTGGTCCTTTTACCTTCACCGAACGGTTCTGGGATGCCGCCAAAGGTGACGTGAATCTACCGCTCCTGCTTGGGCGAAACTTTGCCTATGACTACTACATCCGCAAGGACAGCTTCGGGGTGGACACTTTCCGGGTCGAGTTTCTCCTTGAAGCCAACAACTGCACCAACTTTTGGCGCAGCATCCGCTACTACCGCAACGGCGAGCCCCTGCCACAGTACGACAACAAAAAACAGGTCGACATGGTATTCGTAGAATAGGGGGGGGTCCGGGGAAGGGACTTCGCTTTTTGCCAAGACGAATTCCCGGTTTTTCTTACCTAGATCGGCCCAAGTGCATGAATAATAGGGCATTCCCGCTATATTGCAGGAAAGCAGTACGTACGGCTGAATCCCACCGACATGAAGGTTTTTCCACCTATTCACCCTGCGCGCCTGGCGCGCCGTTTTCTTCCCCTCCTCTCTCTGGTGCTCATCACCCTATCGGGAAGCACCAGCTACGCACAGGGATGCACTGCCTATGAGCGTGAGTTGGAGTCCTGGCTCCGGGCCTACGATGTAGGCCAGGGGGTCAATGTCCCCCGACTGGAGCGAATTCGCGCCCAGTGCCCCACTTCCTCTGACAAGCTTGAGCTGATCTATTACTTTTTGCGGGCCGCCGATGCCCTCTACCAGCCAGCGCGCGATATGCGCCTTGCCTACGAGGACGCCACCCATTACTATGATCTCTGTGCGACCTACTTTTCCTATCTGGTGGAAGCTCCCAGTTGGGAGAGTGATTTTGCAGCATACTTCTTTTCCCAGGCCAATCACCTGGAGCAGGACCTTCAGCAGGCGGCCCGGCAACTGGGCCTGCGACCTCAAAACCGCTTTTATGGCGAGACCGCCGCGGCCGAAGCTTGGCGTACGTACCAGGCAGCCCAGCAGCCAACCGCCCACATGCGCACCCGCGGACAAGAGCAGGACGCCTTTCAGAAAAATACTCTCCGCGAGGGGCAGTACGTGATGGCCCCTGCCCCCCAACCCCAGAGCTATGGCCCCTCCCGAGGCGCCCAACCCGACCAGCGGGTGGCGGCACCCGAAGTCGCCGAACCCTATGGGTTTGTGGGGCAGATTTCGGACCTGAACATTTTTACCTATCTGGCCTGGAACCAGAGCAAAGACATCCCCTATCCGGTGGCCGAGGAACCCCTGCCTGACGAACTTGCCCGACGGGCTTCCCCTGGTCGCGAACCTGTCCCAGATCCGGCACCGGACCTCTCTCCGAGCGACAACCAGATGGTCATGGTTTCGGCCTTTGACCGGCTGAGTATGCGTGTATCGCCCGGCGATAATGCCGCCGAGGCGGCGTCCTTGCGATTTGGAGAGGAAGTCTTTCCTCTCGCTGACGTTCAGTCAGTCCGCAGCCAGGACCGAACCTATATCAAAGTGCAGCGCGCCGACGGACGCGCTGGCTGGGTAGACCAGATGGGCCTGATCCCCGACGGACATCTTGCCGTATTGACCCGAAGCCAACGGGGCTACCCTGTGAGCAGCGAGCGGACCTCAGACCGGGGCGGCATCATTCTGGAGGCGGGCGAGCTCGTCGTCCTGGAAGACGCCCGGGAGCAGGACGGCATCGACTGGGTCAAGGTCGTCTCCCGCAATGCCCAAAAACGCGCCTGGATTGCCGGTATCGAAGGCTTAAGCATTGAGCCGCTGGATTTAGAGATTGCCCAGGAACTATACG
>RFHL01000012.1 GCA_003696875.1 Bacteroidota bacterium
ATGACTACGGCATCACCGACAACCTGGGACAAGTGACGCTTTCGGGGCTGTCTCCCGGGGCCTACACCTTTGGGGCCTATCCCAACAACGCCCAGGTGGGCGTCTTCCTGGTGGACCCGAATATTTTCGGCTGCTTCCAGAGCTACGGCCCGGTCACCACCAATTGTGACACCACCCAGGCCAATGACCTCTGTCAAGATGCCGAGGTGCTCAGCTGCGGCATGCAGCTGGTGGGCAGCACCCGGGGGGCCACCAGCCAGGATATCGGCAACGGCTGCGAAAAACTGCCGGGTGCCGGGGTCTGGTACCGGATCATCGGTACCGGCGAGACCATGACGGTCTCTACCTGTAGCCAGACAGGAGCCGACAGCCTGATGCTGAGCCTCTACAAAGGGGATTGTGGCGACCGGCGCTGTGCCATTCACTACTGGGAGAATACCCTCTGTGCCAATGGCAATCGGGAGATTACCTTCAAGTCGGCTCCCGGGACGCCTTATCTGCTCTATGTGAGCCATCTGGAGGGACGGGGCCAGGCCTTCACCCTCGATATGAGCTGCGCCCCCGGCGGTAGCCGGATGAGCGCCCCTTATCCCAATCCCTCCACCGGTCTTTTTGAGATGGACATCACCTGTCAGACTTCCCAGTTTATGACCTGGGAAGTAGTCAATGGGCAAGGGCAGCTCGTCGCCCAGGGCCGCAAGTGGTTACTGGAGGGCTTCCATCTGGAGACCATCGACCTGCGCGAGGCCGATCACGGTATGTACCTGCTCCGCTGCCTCATGGATACGGGCGAGCAGTTTACCCACAAGCTCTTTGTGATGCCGCGCTAGGCATCACATTTGAGAGCGGCCGGGGCGTGGGGATTTCCTCCGCGCCCCGGCTTTATTATTCGGGTTTGATTGGCTATTTTTGCCAGAATACCGGGGATTTTTCGGTAAGCCTCTCAACCCTTTTGGCCCAGATGACCATACGTGTTTTTGTGACCGGCGGGACCTTTGACAAAACCTACGATTATCTACGTGGGGAAC
>RFHL01000151.1 GCA_003696875.1 Bacteroidota bacterium
CAGGTTGGCCCGCTGCTTTTCGGAGTAGCGAGAGACTTCCTCGCCCAGGAAGTAATAGGCGCCGCCCGAGGGGCTGTCAATCAGGCCCAGAATGTTCATCAGGGTGGATTTGCCGCAACCGGAAGGGCCCATAATCGAGAGGAATTCCCCTTCCTGCACCTCCACGGATACTTCGTTCAGGGCGGTGGTCTCGATTTCTTCCGTCCGGTAGACTTTCATGAGGTCTTGGGTCTTGATCATTGCCATAGCGTGGAAGGATGGTTTCGGGTGAAAATGAAGATAATGGGCCGGGTCAATCTTCCAGGATCAACTCATCGGCATTGTTAAAGGATTCGTAATTGGAAATGATAACCTGCTCACCGGGACGCAGGCCTTCCTGCACCTCGTATTGGCGGTCGCTTTGCCGGGTAATGCGAATGTCTCGCTTGTAAGCCCGGCTGCCATCTTCGTTCAGGACGTAGATGTAGTTGCCACCGGTGGCCTGATAAAAGCCCCCGCGCGGGATAAGGATGGCCTCGGTTTCGTCGCTGAGCGCCAGGCGAATTTGCAGGTTTTGTCCCCGCTTGATGCCGTCGGGCTCGGTCTCCTGGAAGTCCATATCGACTTCGAAAGACCCGTTGCGCACCTCAGGATAGACTTTAAATATCTGCAAGCCATGCTGGCTGCCCGCAAAGGGAAACCACCCTTTGAGGCCCGGCTGAATGCGGGAGATGTAGTGCTCGTCGATGTTGGCACGTACGGTATAGCCATCAATGTCATCGACCTGGGCGATGCGCTGCCCCTGTGTGATGGTCTGCCCCAGCTCGGCCTCCACAGTCCCCAGCTGCCCCGAGATCGGGGCGCGTACGGTCAGGTTGGCCAGGCTGCGCTGGATGGCATCCAGATTTCGGGCCACCAGGTCGAGCGACTTGTCGACCTGCACGAGCTGGTTGACGCGGAGGATAGAGTCCGTTTCGATGCGCTCAATCAGTAGATCACGCCGCCGTTTGGCCTGCAGGTAGCTGTTCTCAAGGGTTTGGAATTCCATTTCGGAAATCACACTGTCCTCATAGAGCGGCTTGTTGCGGCGATATTGCTGCTCCAGATCTCGCAGCTGAAACACCATCTGGGCAAGCTGGTCCTTGAGGACCAGGCCGCTCGTTTCCATGGTGATTTTGGTATTGCGCAGCTGATCGGCCTGCTCCAGCAGCTGCGTTTGCAGGTTCATATAGTTCAGCTCCAGGCCCGGGTTGGTCAGGCGCAGGATCATGTCGCCCTCCTTGACCGTCTCGCCTCCCTTGAGATATATCTCCTTAACCTGTCCCCCTTCGACGGCGGTAACAAATACACTGTTACGAGCCCGTACGGCTCCGTTGATCGGAATAAATTCCTGAAACATCCCCTGGCTGACCGTCGCAATGGAGAGACGCTCCTTGCGAACCTTGAGACGGGAGCCGCCAGAGTTAGCGAGCAGGGCGCCCAAAAAGGCCACCACGACCACCGGGATCCCGAAGTAGGTCAGAATTTTCTTTAAGGGCCATTTTTTCTGTTGAATAACGCGATCCATGAGGGGGAAAAGATTTTATCACAGCGAAAGAAGCCAGGGACGGCCAACAGCCGGAGCCCGTTTGTTTTGGGTTGTTTGGCAGGGAAGGGTATCCGGGCCTTTCCCACACTGCCATAATCGATTCAACAAACGTGCCACCGGCCTAATTAACTAAAAACCAAATATTTATACAAAGAACCAAGCTGTATCATCCGCGGCATTGTTTCAATGTGAAACAATAATCTGTACCAGAGTGAAACAGCCCTTTTTCTATTCATAGTGCATCCCCTCCGCTTGAACGGGGGCGGAAAAAAACACATTTTGGGACCAAGCCCGGCTCCAGACCTGACCCTTATGAAACATACGCTGTTTTTTGCCCTGCTCCCTCTCCTGCTCTTCGCCTGCCAAAGCAGCTTTTCCGGCAGCCAGCCCATGCTGCGGACCGAACTCTATTTTGGCCTCACCTGGCCCGATGGACGCCTCATCACCCAGACCCAGTGGCAGACCTTCCTCGACACCTGCATCAGCCCGCGCTTCCCGGCCGGGCTATCGGTGCTCTCGGCCCAGGGCCAATGGCAAATGGAGGATGGGGAAGTCGTCCAAGAGGGCAGCCGCCTGGTCGTGCTGCTGCACGACCCGAGCCGCAAAGCGGCCCTCGACACCATCGTAGACGCCTACAAGGCCCGATTTAACCAGGAAGCCGTGCTGCGCGTCAGCAGCCGCGCCCGGGTTGGTTTCTGATTCGCCTCCGCTCCCCCACCCTATGCGCCATCGCTCCACCGAAACCGAGATCATGGACGACCCGACCCTCTCCGGGGCGGTCATAAGCCAAACGCTGCGCGAGCTGGATACCATCAACCGCTGGCTGGGCGGAAATGCCATCAGTCAGCGGGCATTGCGACAGCTGCTACGGGAGGTCCCCCGGCAGCCCTTACACCTCGTAGACCTCGGTTGTGGCGGGGGCGACATCCTCAAAACCATGGCCCGCTGGGCCCGCCGTCAGGGGTGGGACCTGCGCTTTACCGGCATCGATGCCAATCCGCACATCGTGGCCTATGCGCGGGAGAATTGCCGGGATTTCCCCGAAATTGATTTCCGGATCGCCGACATCTTTGCCCCTGATTTTGCCCGGGAGCAATTTGACATTGTGCATAGCAGCCTGTTCCTGCATCACTTTCCAGACGAAGCCCTCATCCGCTTGCTGCGCCAGCAGCGGCAGCAGGCCCGCCTAGGCATCCTCATCAACGACCTTCACCGCCACCCGCTGGCCTACCACAGCTTCCGGCTGCTCACCTGGGTCTTTCCCAGTTCGGAGATGACACGCCACGACGGGGCCCTGAGCGTAACCCGCAGCTTTCGCCGGGCTGAATGGCGGACCCTCCTCCAGGCCGCCGGCCTGACCGACTACCGGCTACGCTGGGCCTGGGCCTTTCGCTGGCAACTCGTCATCCGTACCGGAGATCGGCCCCATACGCGCTGAGGTCCCTCAATCATCCAAAACCTCAATCTCCCCGGTACGGCCATCCATGCGCACACGGTCGCCGGTGCGCAGGCGGTCCAGCAAGCCCGGGATGTTTACAATCGCCGGGATGCCCATCTCCCGCGCCACGATGGCCGAGTGGGAAAGCGTAGACCCGCGGGCCACCAGCAGGCCTGTGCAGGCCGGGAACAGGGGCGCCCAGCCCGGATCGGTGCGCTCCGCCACGAGAATCTCCCCATCCAGCCCCACTGCCTCCTGCGGGTCGCGAACCACCCGCACCTGACCCGTCACCTGACCGGGATAGCAACCTATCCCTTTCAGATTCGCTGCCACCAGATGCGGTGCTGCCGCCGGGGCGGCATAGGCGTTGGGCAGATAGACCGGCCCACGGGTCTCAAAATGACCCGGTAGCTCTTCAGCCTCATAGCGCGCAAATTCCGCCTGCCGCGCCGCCGCGAGGGCGGCGAGATCAGCATTGACCAGGCGGCCCGCCGCCAGGTCTTCGAGTTCCTCCACGCGCAGGTAAAAAAC
>RFHL01000152.1 GCA_003696875.1 Bacteroidota bacterium
CGTAGGTGCAGCAGGTACAGCCCGGCGGGCAGGCCCCCGAGGTCAAAGGGCAAGGGTCCCCGCCCCGCCCAGTCGCCGGTGCGCAGCCGCCGCCCTTGGAGGTCCAGCAGGGTGAGTTGGGCCGGCCCCGAGGCGCTACTGCGCAGCTGCAAGGTCCCGGTGGTCGGATTGGGCCAGGCTTGCAGGCGCAGGGCGGGAGCCGCTATCCCGGTGGCGGGCACCACCTCGATGATGGCCTGGGCCGTATCGCGATCGCCCCAGACATCGATCACCACATAGTGGATGGTGTCGAGGCCGGGCTGATTGGCGATAAAGGAGAGCGAGTCATCGGTCCAGCCGACGAGCCCGAGGCTACTGCCCCCAAAGAGCTCTACGGTGAGGGCATAGCCCTCGGGATCACTGTCGTTGTCCAGCAGCGGGAGGCGCAGCGGGGTGTTGGTGGCGACCGTGGCCGTTTCAGGCAGGGCCTGCGGCCGCTGGTTGTAGGCAAGGGCGATGGCCTCGGGGGAGGAGCCCACGGGCAGGCTGCTGAGCTTGACGCCATTCAGGTCGTAGATGGCCCCTTGGGTAAAGGAGAAAAAGTCGGTCTGGCTAAGGTAAAAGTGCCCCGCCAAGGGGTCGAAGGCAAAAGCCGTCACCACTGTATCGATCAGGAGGGTATCGACCACGGCTCCCGTGCGGTAAGCGAGGCTTCCGAGGCCGCCGTTCAGCTTGAGGTACACAAGGCTATCGGCCCGGGCGAGCTGAGGACCGGTGTCGCGGGTCTGGATGTCGGCCCCCACCGGCTGTGTGCTGCGGCTGCCGTCTCGGATGTCGTAGGTAGTGCGGGTGTCCGAGGCGGGGTTGAAGGCGTAAATGACCGAGTCCACGAGGAGCAGGCGCCCCAGGTCTTGCCCTTGATTAGGAAAGGTGATGTCGCGCACATAGGTGCGGGTGCGCAGGTCCACCACGGAGAGGTAACCGGCCGAGTCGGTGTAGCTGGCGGTGGTGTAGTTCTGGGCGATATAGGCCGTGTCCCCCAGCACCACAAAGTCCCGCGCGCCCTGCGCCACCTGTGGGATACTGTCCACAAAGGCGAGGGTCCCCGCATCGAAGAGGCGAAAGTGGTTGGGATAAGGCCCCGTCCAGCCAAAGGGGGCATACCAGTTGCCTACGAGCAAGTAGTCGCCGTAGCGGCCGAGGTGGATGGTCGAGGGTGCACCAAAGGCCGCCGCGGCTAGGCGCTGCCCAGTCGTAAGGTCATAGCGGACGATGGAGTCCTGGGCAGCCAGGTAGGCAAAGTGGTCCTCGACCAGCAGGTCTTGGATAGACTGGGTCTGCACGGTGTCAACCGAACTGGCTAGCCCGGTCTGTGGGTTCCAGACCAAGAGGTTGGCATTGTCGGTGGGATCGAGGAAGCGGCCGCCATTGGCGACGAGCACCTGCTTGAGGAGAGGCTGGGCCGGCAGCGCCGGGCAGAGGGCCCCGAGCAGGACCAGCAGGAGTTGGGGCGTGGTGGCGCGCCAGGCACCGGCATCACGCCAGGGAGAGTGGAGGAACAGCATACACTAATGGTTTGGTAAACAAATCATTGAGCGCAGCTTTGGGGAGGGGACAGGAAATGCCAGGGGACCTAAGCAGCCGGCAAATGGTACGAGAAGATCCCTCCCATGTCGAGCGGGGGGACAATGCGTCTGAGGCGCAGGACCTATGCCAGGTGTGGGTTCCCATATGGCGATTCTTGGCTTTTTTTCCCGAAAGCTACGAATCAATACATGCCATGGCAGGTCTTCTGACTTGCACCCTGCGGGGCCAGCCTTCCCGTCCTGTAGGGACAGTGGCGTGGAGGGGGTCCAGCAGTCCGGCCCGGAAGGGCCGGCGGTGCTCACAGCAGCGGGAACTGTTCCGGATTTGCACCGGATTCCCTTTTCATCCCGCCGGCCGGGTGGCCTTGGGGAACCATGAACAGTCCAAAGATACGGGGCGAGCGGGAGATGGCCAAGCCAGCGAGGCAGTTTCCAATAAAGAAAAAGAGCCGGCCCTGAGATTCGTCAGACAAGCATCCCCTGTGCAAGATGGAAGCGAAGGAGGAGGGGTCTCCGCCAGCGGCAGAAGCATTTTTTGTGCGAAAGTCCACTATTTCCTACAAAGAAATACCCTCAAAAAAGAAATCCCCAAATATTCGCATTATTCAAAAAACAAGATATTTCCTCCGGCAAAACCCGGAATACGCCCCTTCAACCTTTGGGGGGTTGCTTATCGCTCGACAAAAAAGTAACATTTATTGTTGGGAAAAAGTAAATTCCCAACATTCGCAGAAGCTCTTATTCCTATAAGATCGGGAATCTTCCTGAACATCTCTCCCTGGATTCCCCCTCTACCATAAGCCCAACCCGTCTTTCTCTCCCTGGCTGGTGTCCCTCCGATGGTCCGGAAGGCTGGGTTACCTTTCTGTCTTTACACAAATCTTCTACCCGCATCTTCTATACGCATCGTCTTCCCAATTCACGCTACATGCATTTCCACCAACTTGCGCTCACCGTTCTCCTTTTCCTCGGCCTGAGCCAAAGTCTATGAGCCCAACTTTCTGCCACCGGTACCGAAGGCACGCTTAACAACACCACCGCCGGGGCTCAGAAAAATCCCGCCATCAGCATGAATGCCTCGGGCGCCTATGCCGTCGCCTGGCTGGCCCGGCCCGAGGCTTGGTGGACTACCCATCATTGGGTATACCTACCCGGTTGGGCCAAACTTGTATGGAGTCTCGGTGGGCTAGGGTCGGCCCTTCTGTTATTCACCCCTCTTCGGGGACGATTTCCGGCCCGAGGCTGGGTATTTCCCCTGGCCGTGGCCTTCACCTACCTATTCCTCAGCCGGGCCTTCCCCATCCATCTGGATGTATTCGGAGACGCGACCTTTCACCGGGAGCAGATGGATCGGGTATTACCCCAATGGGATGCCCGCATCCTGGACAATCTGCTGGGGGTTAACGTCGCCCAAGCCAAGGTCGGGACGCGTACCGTGATTGGCCTCAGTCAGCTGGTCGCCCTGGCGACGGGGGAGACGGTCCTGCAGGCCATGTTGTGGCTCAGTAGCCTGGCCATTATGGCTGGCGGGGCTCTTTGCCCCTTTTGCTCAGGTCTTCTGGGGCCATGCCGAGGTGTATCCCCTCACCTATCTGCTTTTGCTAGCCTATGCGATCCTGCTCAGCCGCGTCTGGCGAAAACCTGACCGGTTTTCGCTCGTCGGTCTTTGGCTATGGACCTTGCTGTGCACCAAATTTTACATCACGTCCGGGCTTCTTCTCCTTCCCAGCGCTCTGGTCAGTTTCAGACAGTGGCGACCCACCTCGGCCCTGTTTTCCAATCCTGAAGTTTGGCTTCAACGGCTGGTGTTGCCCTTGGGCTTGCTGGGCCCCCTGGTGCTTGCCCTCCTTGTGTATCCGGACCATAGTGGCCGACAATATAGCTCGACTACCCTGAGTGATGCGCTGGTGCTCCCCCTTTTCGCCCCGGAAGGGCCTCCGCTGGACCGTTACCAGCTTTTTTCTGGCTACCATCTCTGGGACTATGCGTGGTTGCTCCTCTCTTGGTCGCTGCCCGCCTGGATATGGATAGGGTTGGGCAAAGGCCAGCCATGGTTCGCCCCCCGAAATGGCGTGCTGCGTCTGCTCGCGCTTTGTCTGGCCGTGTATGCCGCGGCTTTTTTTGTCCTCAATCCCCTGCTGTCGCTGCCCCTGGATTGGGACCTCTTTTCCTTGCCCGCAATCTGGCTACTGGTCCTTGCCAGCGAACGGATCGCTCAAACCGACTGGGCTCCCCGGACAGAGGCTTTTGCGGCCTGGACAGGCCTGGCTGCCGTATGGCTGGGGGGAGCGGTTTTTGGGGTGAATGCCCACCCCCCGGCGCTGTCCCAGCGCCTGGAAGCCGAGGGCCGCTGGCAGTACCGGACCTACTGGATGGGCAGCAGTACGCTGCTGGAGGAGGGCCTCAGCCTCATCCCGGAAGCCCATCAGGCGCATGCCCGCCGGCGGCAAATTGTGCAAGATCTGGCGCCTATTGCCATATCTGGCCATGATCCCGAATATGCCGCCCTCCTGAGTGAGGGGGGACGCTATCTGCTGGAGGATCAGCAGGATCCAGAGCAGGCCCTGCGCTGGCTACAGCAGGCCCGCACCTATGCGCCCTACCTGCGAGAGAATGTTGACCGACTCGTCATCGCGCACTTCCTGCTGGGACAGTACCCGGAAGCGCATCAGTTGGGGCGGGATCTCATTTTGGTGCGATACCCCAGCGATCAGCGGGCCTACCGCATGGCCATTCATGTGGCACTCGAAGCATCGGC
Organism: Bacteroidota bacterium; assembly: GCA_003696875.1. Classification (GTDB taxonomy): domain Bacteria; phylum Bacteroidota; class Bacteroidia; order J057; family J057; genus RFHL01. Next base: position 4,324 of record RFHL01000152.1, read on the forward strand.
CTATGCCGATGCGGAGGAATTCTGCGCCCAGTATCTGGCCCACTGGCCGGAAGATACCTTCATCGATGCGCTCCATACGGATCTGAAAGCGGGGGGAAACCTCGACCAGCTGAAGCTGCGGTTTCAGCAAGGCGGGGGGTGACCCCATGCGCCCCTCATTCTCTCTCGCAACCGGCCGCTTACCGCTGCCGATGTGGAACCGCAGTGGCGCCGCCATAAAATCCGCATAGGCGCAGCTTGCAGCTGCGCCTATGCGGCCTGCTTGGAAGGCGTTTTCTCGCAACTGGCAGCTTGCCGCTGCCAGGCAGGAACACCTACAGCATGATCTCCGCAATCAGATAATCGGCCACGACCATAGCGAGGCAGCTAAACACCACCGCCCGAGTAGCCGAAGCCCCCACTTCCAGGGCACCGCCCCGGGTGTAGAAGCCTTGGTAGGCCGAGATGCTCGTGATCAGGAAGCCAAAGGTGATGGCCTTGACGTACATCACCACGACCTGATAGGGGTCGTAATAGGTGCGCAGGCCGGTGGTAAACTCGGCGGCGGTGACGGCGCCGGAGTAGCTCCCGGCAAAGATGCCGCCGGCATGCATCAGAAAGGCCGACACCGTTACCAGAATGGGGACGGAGATGAGGCCCCCGATGATTTTGGGGAGAATGAGGTAACCCGCGGAATTGATGCCCATGACCTCAAGGGCGTCGATCTGCTCGGTGACGCGCATGGTGCCGATCTCGGAGGCGATCTTGGAGCCGACCCGGCCGGCAATGATGAAGTTCAGGATGGTGGGAGCAAGCTCCAGCAGGGCGGTTACCGAGACAATGGTCCCGATGATGGAGCGCGGTACCAGGCTGGAGGTCAGCTGATAGGCGGTCTGCAGGGTAGAAACGCCTCCGATAAAAACCGAGATCACGATGACGATCACCATACTCCCACCGATCATCTGGATGATCTCCGTCATAGTCAGCCGGTAGTAGACCGAGGGTTTTTCCAGGGTCTTGAACATGCGCCCAAGGAGCATGATGAAGCGGCCGAGATGGGTGAGGAAGTAGGTCACGGGGGAGAGGAGAGAGATGAGAAGCGAGAAGCGAGAAGCGAGACAATATCGTAAGTGGCCAGGTTTGGGACCATCAGATGCACCTACGAAAAAAGCGAATAAAGCAGTGCGAAGCAACCCGGGTTCCTTACCCCCAATCCCGGGCGGCGTTTTGGGCTTCCTTGTCCCGATAGGCATCGGTCAGATCCACCTGATGGCGATTGGCCAGCTCCATGAGGTAGCTGAGCACATCGGCAAACTCCTCGGCCAGCGCCTCGGGCGCCGGCGGGGGAGTGCCTGTTTCGGTGTACAGGTCGCGATGCCGGCGGATCGCCTTGGCGAGTTCGCCGACTTCTTCCATAAACAGCAGAAAGGTCTCCAGATCGCTGGTCTGATC
>RFHL01000153.1 GCA_003696875.1 Bacteroidota bacterium
CTTCAGCCGCACCTTCAAGGCGATCACAGGCCAGACACCGCAAGCGTTTAAGCAGAGCTTCCGCCAAAGCGGTTCATAATGGGGCGCTTGCGCCTCAGGAGCGCTCCCGCAGTCGCCGCCGGATGCGGCTCAGCGACTCGGGGGTTACGCCCAGAAAGCTGGCCAACTGATGTTGCGGGACCCGCTGCAACAACTCGGGCCGGGTTTCCAGCAGCCGCAGGTAGCGATCCCGGGGGCTCGCGGTCATGAAGGCGCTCATTTCGCGCTGCATCTCTCCAAAATCTTCGGCCATCATGCGCCGGGTGATCACCTCCAGTTGGGGGAATTGCTCGTAGGCATCGCGTTCCTGGACCATATCGCCCACGATCAGCACGCAGTCTTCCAGGCATTCCCAGTAGTGGGCCACCGGCTGCTGCTGGGTGTAGCTGGCAAAGGAGACAATGGTCTGCCCTTCGGTAAAAAAGGCCGTGGTCTTGTCCTTGCCGTCGATGAGCTGGTACTGGCGCACACAGCCGCGCAGCACGTGATAGCAGCGGCAGGCGATTTCCCCCGCCTGTAGCAGCAGGTGGCCCTGGGGATATTCATCCACCTGGATCAGCGGCGCAATGGCTTCCCGGTCGGTATCGCTCAGTTCGTCAATGTCTGCCAGAAAGGCGCGTAGGGCTTCGTGCATGTCGGATGGGTAGGGGGCGTGTCCCGAAGATAGGCAAAAGCCCTAGTTCAGCCCAAACTTGATCCCGGCGAAAGCCGTTCGGGGGCGGCTGGGGCCGTACACATAGCCCGCGTCCCGTGCCGGGCCGATGTCAAAGTCCTCCTGGAAGCTGTTAAACATATTCTGAATGCCCGCAAAGAGGGTAACATGATGGTTCCTAGCGGTGAGGATGGTCCGGGATACTTTCAGGTTGCTTTCGAAGAAGCTGGGCGTGGTCTGGATAATGGTCCGCTCTGTCTCGGGATCAATCACGTGCGGGACCGCCATGTGGCCGGTGAAGACACCTGAATAGGCCACCAGCCACCGCTTGTCGGGGGCATAGGTGAGGGTAAAAAAGCCGTAGGCTTGGGGCGTACGCAGCAGCCGCTGCGTCGTGGTGGCAGGGATTCCACTGCGGGGATCTTCCGGGGCCCATAGTTCTTCCTCGACATCATAGGTGGCGGTCTGCAAGGTCGCCCCTCCTTGTAGCAGCCAGGTACTGCCATAGGCCAGGTTGAGCTCCAGGTTCACCCCCTGTACCCGGGCCCCCTCGCCATTGCGCTTTTGAATGATGGCTACGCCACTGGGCAATTCGGCCTGGTCTGAAAGAAGGAAGGGATTGAGAAGATGGGTATAAAAGCCCTCGGCTACGGCATTGAGCTGAAAGCGACCTTGTTCGAGGGTGTAGTTGAGCGAGAGGGTGGCGCTGTGGGAGCGCTCGGTTTGCAGGCCGGGATCGAGGCGGATAAAGCGGGCGGCTCCGCCGACGGTTTCGATGTGCAGATCTTCGTCAAAGGCTTGCGGAGCCCGGTAGCCCTGCGCAAAGGATGCCCGCAGCTTGAGCTGCGGCAGCAGCTCGTACATCAGCGTGGCCCGGGGCACGAGCACCGGCAGGGTCCGCTGGTTGTCAAAGCGTTCTTCGCCCAGATCATATAAGCCCGCGATGTCGATCAGGTCAAAACGCCCGCCCGCCAGAAGGGAAACCCTTTCCGTGGGATCCCACTCCAGTTGGGCATAGGTACCCAGGGTTCCCACCCGCTGATCAATGATGCGTTCATAGCCGGGCATCTCGTCGATGACATCGTTGTACTGGTATTCACTGCCCGCCAGAAAGACGGCCTTTTCGCTCAGGCCGTAGGCGTATTGCAGCCCTCCGACCAGAGAGACATCCCGGGACTGCCCGTAGGCATTGATGGCGAGAAGGTCTGAAGCGGTGAGGCTGTCCTGCGGCCCCAGCACCCGGCCGCCGCCACCATAATAGCTGCCCCGCCGCACAAACTGGGCGGAGACATAGGCCGAGATTTTGTGCTTATAGTCACGGGAGACATGCTCGTAGGAGAGCCCACTCCCGACGATCTGGTGATCCAGTTGCTCGGTGACATCCGTTTGGTGTGGGGCCAGGTCAAACTTGTTGCCTCCTCGCCGGAATTCGTCCATCACGTACCCATTGAGCTTGAGTTTGCCTCGCTTCGAGAGATTCCAAAAGGCATCGAAGCCAAAGGTGGTATTTCGCAGGAGGGTTACTTCGGAAAAGCCGTCGTCATTGGCGTCCCAGGGGGCGCGGTCGCGGTGAAAGCCATACAGGCTCACGCCCTGACTCAGATCATCACTCACGATGGCCCCGTTGAAAGAGAGGGTACGATCCGAGGCTTCCAGGCCGGTAAGGCCCTGATTGAGGCCGATTTCGAAGCTGTTTTCGATGGGGTCTTTGGTGATGATGTTGACCGTGCCGGCAATGGCATTGCCGCCGTATAGGGCCGAGCCGCCCCCTTTGACCACTTCGATGCGGTCAATCATGTTGGGGGGAATCATCTCCAGCCCGTACACGCCGGCGAGGGCTGAGAAGACAGGCCGGCTGTTGATCAGGATTTGCGAATACGCCCCTTCCAGGCCGTTCATACGAACCTGGGTGAAGCCGCAGTTCTGGCAGTTGTTTTCTACCCGCAGGCCAGGAGAGAAATTGAGACCTTCTGCCACACTCAGGGCCTGGGTGGCCTCAAAAGTGCGATTGGAAATGCGGCCCACGAGGACCGGTGATTCGTACTGTGGCACCGCATGTCGGCTGCCGGTGATGACGACATCCCCGAGCTTGAGATAGTCCTCCTCCAGCCTCAGTTCCCGGCGGGTAGTCTGCCCCGCCTGGATCTGGACTTCGGTATGTATGCTACGATAGCCGGGGTAGGTGACTTCCAGGTGATAGATTCCGGCCGCAAGGCCGGTAAAGTGGTAGCCGCCGTCTTTGTCGGTAACCACCGCCTGCCCGGCTTCGGGCAGGTGCACCTGCGCAAAGGCGGCCGGCCCCTCGGCGATGACAATTGTGCCCACCAACTCGCCCGTTTGGGCGGAGAGGCGCAGGCTGAGCAGCAGAATCAGGGAAAGGCAAAGGTGCTTCATGGGGAGCAGGGCTGGTCGTAGGA
>RFHL01000154.1 GCA_003696875.1 Bacteroidota bacterium
AGCTTAGCGTTTTACATTTTGATTACTATCTTTGCATTCGCTTTGGAGAGGTGGGTGAGTGGCTTAAACCAGTAGTTTGCTAAACTGCCGTACCCATACCGGGTACCGAGGGTTCGAATCCCTCCCTCTCCGCCACCAAAAGCTAGTCCTGGGGACTAGCTTTTGGCTTCTTGGAGGCGCAGCGTCCCGACCCATTGGGATTAGCGCACCACATGTTCGAGGCGTAGCGCAGGCCGGTTAGCGCACCTGCTTTGGGAGCAGGGGGCCGCAGGTTCGAATCCTGCCGCCTCGACCCACCGAGGCCCGCAATCATAGAGATTGCGGGCCATCTATTTTTGCGATTGGATAAGTCGTCAGGCGTACGATGGGCCTGGTTAGCGCATCCCGGTTTGACCGGGAGGGCCGCAGGTTCGAATCCTGCCGCCTCGACACACTGAGGCCCGCAATCATAGAGATTGCGGGCCATTTTTTATGTTGAAGGGATACGTTACCTACGTCATAGAGTCAGAGGCAAGTGGGCAACTCTACCGCCCTAAAGAACCGTTTGCTATTTTTTACTCGATAGTCTCGTTGGTTCATAAATATCGGGATTCTCCACATAGTCTTCAGGATTTGGAATATGGTAGCTTTCGTCAGGGAAAAATGCCTCCCAGATCCATTCGTAAAACTCTTTAGGGTCTATAGGCAATTCAATCGGCAACAGACAAGACCCAAGGACCCGATCCAGGTCAATTACCTCTGTAGATAGATAATAAGCGAGCGATCTTTTGGCAGCTTCTTGAAAGACTATTGGTTTAGATGAAAAAACAGGCCGCAACTCTGCTTGGGCCAGTGCCTTAATTTGAACCTCGTCATTCGAATCAATGTGGACATACCTCTCATAGGCATCATCATCATCTGCCAGACCGATCCATGGTTCAAGAAATTGAGCCAGGAAGTAGCGATTGACCTTTTGCATAGATATCCTTTTTAATCAGCTATCGGGAACATGGTTATGATGCATCCATTTTGATGAAAAACCGCTCTTGTAAAGGTCCCCTAAATACCCGGACTGGATTACAGATTGCAAAGTGTAGTTTTTGTCATGTCCAAGAAAGAGAATTGGAGGAAGGATTGACGCCCGGTTTGATAGGGAACCATACCAGCAGGCTTCTTCTGCCTTGAATTCTTTGCTGAAATTGCGGCGTTTTCGGCTCATTATTTTCCGTGATATTCAGTGAATGTATCACCCTAATGCCTGGTCCGAAAATCGGGGGGAACTATAGTTTCGAGGCCGCGCTTGTGATTGGAGACCACCGCGAGGACATTGCCCAAATGATTACTCAGCTCATATCGGACATGCCCGCGGGTGAAGGTCTGCACGCTGGTGGCGGGGGGCAGGGTGGCGTGGTGGACGCCGGTGTAGCTGTAGCTGAGGAAGCGGCCGGTGGTGGGGTTGTAGGCCGGGGCCTGGAAGGCCCCCGCGGCGAGGATGTCCCCGGCCTGGCGGGAACCAACTGAATGATTGCCAAGAGGAATAAAAACATCAACACCCCCTACCCATCGTCCGGATAGGGGGGGTGAGTACCATGAGCGAAAAGCCCTACAGCGCCAGGCTCTCTGCCGGGAAGGTAATATAGTACGTATAGATCAGCCGGTTTTGGGGCTTGAGGTCGCGCATGGCGAGGCGGATGCTCTCGCTCAGGCCGGTGTTGTAGCGGCCTTCGTAGGGCCAGCGCAGCAGGTCAAAGTCCTGCTTCTTGGGGTCGTAGTTCACGTCCCGGATGTAGAGGTCCAGACGGGCGCAACCCATATTGTAGAGGGCATTGACGTCAAACTTGTCCGAGGCCACGGGCTTGATGGCGATGGAAGCGGTGCGGAAGGCGTTGGCTTCCTCCTTCAGCACCGACTCCTCGTGCAGGGTAAAGAGGTCGGCGATAGGGCTCCCCCGCCACTGGGACTCGGGGAAGATGCAGGCCGTGGTGTCGGCGCAGCCGGCGTAGGGGTTGCACCAGAAGGTCTGCTTGTTGCCTTCCTCGTCGATATAGATCGCCGTATCGGCCCGGCCGCAGCGCTGATAGTCCATGTAGGCCCCGAGGGCCTGGGTAAAGTCCTCGACCTTGAGGTCGAGGTTGGCGATCTGGTAGTTGATAAACTCGTTGGTCAGCTGCAGGTTGAAGAACAGCTTGTTTTTCTCGTCGAGCTTGGGGTCAAAATCGCCGTTGAAATCCCCGGCGGCAAAGGCCTCCGTAAATTCGGCAAAGGCCTGAATGTCGTCGAAGTGCAGATGGGTATAGCCGTCTTCGACGGCGTAGCGGGGCGAGTAGTAGCCCACATTGTACACCAGGGTGGAGTTCAGTCCCACCTGATCCTTGGCCCGCCCGTCGTCTTGCTGCTCCAGGCGATAGTCGTTGATGGTAAACTTGAGGTGGCGGTAGCCCTCATTGCGGTTCACGTCGCGGGTGGCTTCCAGGAAGGCCTCGATGCCGCTATTGGTGCGATTGGCGAGCTTTTGCGGGGTAAAGAAGATGAAGAACAGCCGCTCGTCGCGGCTGGTGGGCATGACCACAAAATCGAGCCGATTGCCTTGGCTGAGCCATTCCGTGAAGGGCTTCACGGCCCAGGCGAGGCCAGGGTCCACGGCCCCGCGGATGTCGGAGCGGGCCAGTTCGCCGTCGGTGATGAAGATGCTCTGCCGGTCGTGGTTGCGCACGATCACCGCGACAGCCGTATCCAGCGGCGCGTAGTTGAAGCTCGAATTGTAGTTGCTGACCGTGCGGACATACTGCCGCACGTTGGGTTCCTCGATGGGCCGGATTTTTTCGCCGGTCCCGGATTCCAGGCGAAAATAGCTCAGTTTGTTGCCCACACTGGTCGAGACATTGATCAGGTCGGTGAGCAGACCGGTACCCTGGGCTTCGGCCTCCTGGACTTTTTCGTACATGCCATCCGACATATCAAAGTACAGGTCGATCTGATCCTTGACCGTGCCAGCGCTGCCGCTGGGATTGGTGGCGGCGTGAAAGGCCGCGATCAGCTCGTGGTAGCCATTAGCATCTTCGAGATACTGCTTACTGTAGCGGCTTTCCAGGATTTCGATCTTATCGGCGCAGACCTCGCAGGCCAGCTCGTCACAGCCACAGTCTACGGGTCCCCCGTCGCAGGAGAAAAAAAGGAAACTGGCAAGCATCGCCCAGAAGCCGGCTGCCAAAGGAGAAATCGGATAGTTCTTCATACCAGAAGGTTCGGAAAAAGGGGTATTTGGGCTAAATATCGGGAAGATATTCGTATTTTCCTTCAACGTTTTGCAAGGAGGCGGGTCTTTCCGGGACCAAGGCGATCCTTCTTGGCTCAAGCCGCCGGGCAACTCTTTTGCCCCTTTCCGTCTCATCTCCTATCCATTTGCACCATGAATAAGTCTTCCCAACAACTCCTCTTCCTGGTAGGTGGGGTTCTGGTTTTCGTATTTCTCTTCAGCCTGTGCAATCCCTTCAGCCGGGAGGTCATGATCCTGGAGGATCCGCAGGTAGATCGTTTTGTACAGTTGGAGGCGAGCAGTTCGGTCGACATCCTCTGGGTGGTGGACAATTCCGGTTCCATGGCGAGCTCGCAGGACAACTTGGGGCGCAACTTCGACCGCTTTATCACCCACTTTACCGGCCGGGAAGCGGAACTGCTGGATTTTCGGATGGCCGTGGTGACCACCGACCCCGAAGAGGGCGGCGCGTTTGTGGCGGGAAAAATCCTCGACAAGGCCCAGGCTATGGCCGATCGGGACAGCTTCATGCAGGATTTTCGGGAATTGGTGCGGGTGGGGACGCAGGGATCTGGCAATGAGTGTGGCCTGCTCAATATGGCGGCCGCCCTGCGGCGGCCCGAGCAGCGGGCCTTCTTTCGCGATGACGCCATCCTCGTGGTCAACATCCTGACCGACGAGCCCGACAAGTCCATGCGCCGCACCGGCCGCACCGTCCTCGACTTTGTCGAGGAAGCCCGCCGCTTCAAAAACAACCGCCGGGTGATGATCAACACTGTCGTGGACACCAGCGGCTACGCCATGATCCGCAACCTCTCCCGGCTCAGTGAGCTCTTCGAATCGCTGGGTGGCAACCCCCAAAACTGGGTGCGCCCGGAGGATCTCGACCTCATCGTGGCCTCACAGGCCACGGGGGGCGTCGTCGCTGACATCAACGGCGATTTTGCCTATACCCTCACCCAACTGAGCCAGCGCATTTCCGAGCTGGCCCAGAGCTTTGCCCTCACCCGCCTCGCCGACAGCGATCAGCGCATGATGGTGTTTGTGGAGGAGGAAGAAGTAGACCCCTACTATTGGCGCTACGACACCCTGCTCAACAGCATCCGTTTCACGGATGAGTGGGTCCCCGAACCGGGATCGGCCATCGAGGTGCATTATGAGGCCTTCCACGACATCAGCCGGCAGGAGGTCGACATTCAGTAGCCGTGAAGCGGTTTGTAGCCCGGTCTTCCAGACTGGGAACAAGCTCGGTTCTTGTCGCAAAAAAAACAGGGGGCGCGAAAGGCGCCCCCTATTCATCTAATCTACCCATTTTAAATGTTCGCAGGACTGCGAACCAAATGTGCCTTTTTAACGGTGACCTTCCGGGTATATTGCTTCTTCCCCCTTTTTTCCAGATAATTTTTCCCATCTCTGCCTGAGTGGTCAAACTTTGGAGGAGGTCGGTTTTTTTATGTAATATTTTTTGCTTAAATTGTACGAAAATATGGGTAACCGGGTCTTCGGTGCTTTCCCCGCCTGGCGTCCCATACATGCTTTGCTCACGTTGTTCCACTCATTTTTCCGTCCTGACATGAATAGTTGGCAGGAATACCAAGAGGTGCTCCCACTGCTGCAGCAGATCGAGGAGCGATATACCCTGATTTTGCGATTGGAAGAGAAGTTCCAACTGTCTGAGGCGGCGGAGTTGGGCTTTTCTGGTGCCGACCTACAGGCCGCCCGGCAAGCCTTGCTGGCTTCTATCCGTATGGATGGAGGTGCATTGTCGGGTAAGATTTTTTACTGGTTGTACCCATTTTACCCCGGGCAATTTCTCCGCTTGGTGGCCGCGCTGGGAAGCTGCGGGCTCATGGACAAGCAGCAGGATGACGCCGCTTCCCGGCAGCGTTTTATGCGCTTTTTTCGGACCGTGCCGCTGCAGGAGCGCCTCTCTCTGGGCAAGCGACTTAATCACCCGGGCCTGATCGCCCAGGCCGACAAGATCCAGGAAAAGCTGGATGATCGGCGCGATGAGCTCAAAACGTATTTGGACCGCTACTACGCCAACTAGGGGTAGGCTTATTCGGCAGCCTTGGCCTGCGTGAGCCATTCGCGCGGGCTCATGCCTGTGTGTTTGTGGAAGGCCCGGTTAAAGGTGGCCTTGGAATTAAAGCCACAGTCCAGCGCAATGGCTAGAAAGGTGAGGGCCTGCTTGTCGGGCTGCCGGGCCTTCCGCTGAAAGGCTTCCACCCGGTACTGATTCACAAAGTCGTTGAAGTTCTGGCCCAGATCGCCGTTGATCCGGGCCGATAGCTCAGGGGCAGGCATGCCGACGCGCTGGGCCAGTCCGGCCAAAGTCAAGCCCGGATCCAGATAGGGCCGCTCCCGCTCCATATATTGGGTCAGGCGGCGGGTATCGGGATGAATGGCCGCTGCCGGTACGGGTTCGGAAGCGGCTTGGGGCACCTCTTCGTCAGGCAGGGGGACTGCCGCTTCAAAGTACACATGGGCAGGCTGTGGCTGCGCATACCCCCATATTCCCACATAATAAATGATCCCCACCAGGGCGAGGTTCCACCACCAGTCCTGGTAAAAATCCAGGTCCAGGAAAAAGTCGACCCCATTCATGGCTTCCTTGAAGACGATACCCGCCAGCATAAAAAAGACCACGTTGCGAAACCACGTAAAGCGGATGCTGTCCGGGTCAGAAAACTCGGTTGCTGTCCAGCTCCGGTAGCGGCGGTACCAGTTGATCGCCAGCCAGAAGAAATAACCGTAGACGCCCCAGCCTATGATCGTGGCGATGATCTGATACGGCTCCAAGAAAGGCGACGCCTGAAAGGCCTGCACCGCATAGGGACCCCGGAGAAAAATGAATAGCTCAATGAGGAAGAAACTTCCCCAAGGCACCAGATACCATAGGTGTTTCAGACTCAGCTTAAAATGGCGATTGGTCTGCGCGCGCAGGTAGAGGTAGAGTGCCGGGGGCAGCAGCAAGCCGATCCCGCGGGGAAAGCCATTCAGCTCCTCCCACAAAAAGTTGATCCCGGCAAACCCCAGGGTGTAGTCCTGAATTTCCTGTCCCAGGAAGAAAAGCACCCACCCCAGCAGCCCGTCAGACAGCCGCTCCTCCCGGTAGCCCCGCGACCAGAGGAGGAGGGCGTAGACCCAGGCGAGGAGATAGGCAGACTGCAGGGGAGTGGTGTAGAGAGACATACTTGAGGGATCAGAGCAAGGGCTCTTGGTGTCAGTCAATAGGCATTTTCAAGATGGCTTGCCCATCCACATCCACGCCGTGGGCGATGTCTTCGGCCGTAGGGGATACGCGTATGTCAAGGATCAGTCCCTGATCCGGCTGAGGATCTGGGGCAAAGGTACCAAAG
>RFHL01000013.1 GCA_003696875.1 Bacteroidota bacterium
ACTTAATGCTTTATTCATGATGCCAGATAGTTTTGCACCTGAATTAACCGTTACGTTTTTTTAAGACAAAGTCGTCATGACTTTTTGAGACGTAACAGAGGTCGGAGGTCAGAAGGGAGATGTCTGGAGAGAGATTCCCGTTTTCTGGGATTTCACGTTGCATAGGCGGGTCTTCGGCCGTCATTGAGCCCGTCGAAATGCCGCTAGGCGTCCGATGGAGGACGAGGAGACGAATACGGCCTGCAACTGCGCCCAAGGCGTAAGTCTGCAGGCCGGCCAATCCAGGACGCTTCCTTACTGAAAATCCACCAGCTCGATGTCGAAGACGAGGACCGAGTTGGGTCCCACCTCAGGAGTGAGCGCCTGCGGCCCGTAGGCGAGGCCCGAAGGAATAATAAGCTTGACCTTTCCACCCCGGCCGACGAGAGGGATACCTTCCTGCCAGCCCCGGATCAGCCGGGCCAGGGGAAAAGTCACCGGCTCGCCGGTGGTGCCGTCAAACTGCGCCCCGGCCAGGTTGGTGCCGCGGTAAAAAACGGTCACCTGCGAACTCAGACTAGGCTTTTCCTCCCCACCCGGATTCTCGATCACGTAGTAGATCCCGGAGGGGGTCGCCTCGGCTTCCAGGCCTTCGGCGTTTAGCCACTCCAGAATCAGGCCTTCGTCAATCTCGGCCTGAGAACGGGCGGCCTCGGCCCGGTTTTGACCTTGCTGCCCATCCGTTTCTGGGGAGCAAGCCATCAGTACCCACAGCGGCATCAAAAAAAGCAGGAAAGAGATACGCATAGTTTTTTTGACTAGAAGGGGGGGGAATTGCAGAATTCCGAGTCGCGTTCAGACCCGCATCATCCCGGCAAAACTAGAAATTTTCTACATTTGGACCGCAAAACCCTGCCTTCATGCGTCAACTCTTCCTTCTTGCCCTGCTCGGTATCACGACCTCCCTGCACGGGCAACTCCTCACCGTCCGTCCTGCCCAGCCGACCGCCGACGATACCGTCACGATCATCTTCAACGCCCGCGAGGGCAATGGCGTGCTCGCCGGTTACAAGGAGGCGGTATACGCCCACACCGGCGTGATCATCGGCACACCCGACGAGCCCAGCGGCTGGCGCTACGTACAGGGCAATTGGGGACAGGACGATGCCCGCATGAAGATGACCCCGCTGGGAGAAGACCTCTATCAGTTCAAGCTCCATATCCGCTCCTTTTATGGCATCCCCGAAGATGAACCTTTCTTACAGCTTGCCCTGGTCTTCCGCAACCGCAATGGCTCGCTGGTCGCCAAGGATACCGGCGAGGCCGACATTTACTATCCTCAGATTGAGGTCTTTGAGCATGGCCCCCTGGAAAAGGCCGATGGCCGGGACGGGACCTTCATGGGCGATGTGGCGGACATTTTTACCCTTCCCGATGGCAGCATTGTCCTCTCGGACAGCCAGCAGCGCTTGCGGCTGCAGTATTTCGAAGAGGGGCTTGTCAACCTGACCTACCTTCCCGTACCCGGCACCGAGGCGCCGGAATCGGAGGCCGTCATCGCCTTTCCCGAATATTGGCTAGATTCTACCTCCGCGCTCTTTCACGGAAACCAGACCACCTATCTACCGTTGGGTGAAGGGGTATTTCTTCAGGTACAACAAAATCCCCTGCGCTGGGCCATCCGGCGGGGAGACAGCCTGCTGTTGGAAAGCGAGGAGGGCTTTTTCTTTGACCCGGGCGATCCCATGATCGGCCCCGTAAGTGGACTGCGGCTGCGGCTGCAGCCGGGTGAGCGCCTCTATGGCACAGGGTCCCGGGCCTTACCCCTGGACCGGCGCGGCCACCGCCTCTATGCCTACAATACGGCCTCGTATGGCTACACCTGGGGCGAAGAAGACCTCAACATTTCCATTCCTTACCTCCTTTCCTCCCGCGGCTATGCCCTCTTTTTCGACACCTACCGGCGCGGGTATTTTGACCTGGGGCATACCGAGTCGGATATCCTGGAGTTTGGGGCCAAGGACAGCGTTTTGTCGGTTTACATCTTGCTAGGAAAAAGCGGCAAACCCGATGAAATCCAGCGGGACTACACCTGGCTGACGGGTACCCAACCCATGCCGCCCATCTGGGCGCTGGGCTATATCCAATCCCGCTATGGGTACAAATCCCAGGCCGAGCTGGAACGCATTACCCAGCAGACCCTCGATGCCGGCTATCCCCTGGATGCCGTCCTGCTGGACCTGTACTGGTTTGGGGGACTCGCCCGCATGGGTGATCTGGATTGGGACAGCGAGCAGTTTCCCGATCCGGACGGCATGATGCGGTGGCTGGATGAAAAACAGGTTCAGACCCTGCTGATCACCGAGACCTATTTTGTGGAAGGCACCCGGCACATGCAGGCCCTGGAGGAAAAAGGGCTGCTGACCCGGGACCCGGACGGCAAATCCTTCATCATCCCCGACTTCTGGGCCGGCCCGGCGGGCCTGCTGGATGTTTTTCAGCCTGGTGTCGCCGAGTGGCTATGGCCCTTTTACCAGGCCCAGCTGGACCGGGGTGCCGACGGCTTCTGGTGTGACAGCGGCGAGCCCGAAAACCACCCCAAAAAGATGCGCCACCGGCCGGGACCGGCCGAGCAGGTCCACAACCTGTACGGCTCCTACTGGGCGCAGCACCTGTATGAGCAGCATGCCCGCCAAAACCCCGGGCGACGCTTTTTCAATCTCATCCGTTCGGGCTATGCCGGCATGCAGCGCTACGCCACCTTTCCCTGGTCGGGCGATGTGAGCCGCAGTTGGGACGCCTACCGGGCGCAGGCCCCCATCATGCTGGGCGCCGGGCTGTGTGGCATTCCCTACATGCACGCCGACCTCGGCGGCTTTACCGGCGGACCCAAAGATGAGGAGCTGTACCGTCGCTGGGTGCAAATGGGCACGTTTGTGCCGATCATGCGCATCCACGGCGATGCCGAAGGCATCGAACCCGAGCCCATTTTCTACAGCGAAGTCACCCAGGACATCGTGCGTGAAGCCATTAAGTTGCGTTACCGGCTGCTGCCCTACACCTATACCCTGGCCTGGGAGCAGATGACCGATGGGCATCCCCTGGCCCGGCCGTTGTTTTATCATTATCCGGCGGATGATCGCGTGCAGGGGCGCTACGATAGCTACCTCTGGGGCCGGGACCTGCTGGTCGCCCCCATCTGGGAGCGGGGTGCCACCCAACGGCAGGTACACCTGCCGGAGGGGCGCTGGTATGACTTTTACAGCGGCCAGCCGCTGGCCGGGGGACAGACCCATACCGTCGCCGTGGCGGCTGAGCACATCCCGGTCTTTGTCCGGGGAGGCAGCATCCTCCCGCGCAGCGCGCGGGACCTGCCCAATACTCAGGCTTATCGGGGGGATTCCCTACACCTGAGCGTCTTTCCCGGGCCGAGAGGCACCATAGCCCGGGGGAAGGTCTACCAAGACGACGGCGCGACCGCCGGGGCCTATGAAACAGGGGCCTACCGCTTGCTTTCCCTGGAGGGGCAGTGGCAAAAAAAGCAATACGTGCTGAGCATCAAGGCAGAAGGCCAAGGATTTAACGGCCTGCCGGAAGCCTTGTCCCTCACCTGGACCCTGTACGATCTGGTCGGTCAACCCGTACGGGTACGGTGGAATGGAAAAAAACTCGATGCAGAAGCCTGGATCTACGATCCCAATGGCAAGACACTGACCGTAATCACCCAGAGCGCTTCCGCGCCGGGCAAGCTCGAAGTCAAGGTCAAACCTTGAGGCATATTGGGAATCATGGCAGATATTTGCCGTTTTCGTCTTGGTACCCCCCGGGATTATTTTCTACCTTCACCTCATACAAAACACAGGCTGCATGCGCTGGGATCGTATTGGATATTGGGCCATATGGCTATTGGGGATGGGGGCAAGCTTCCTGGCCTGCACCACCAATCAGCCCAGCCACAGCCCACTTTTCCAAGAGATCTTTGTCGATGACAGCAGTACCTTCCGGGGCTGCTTCCTTGGGGCCGACATGACGCGCATTCCGCGGCAGGAGCAAGGCCAAAGCCCTGAACATCAGGATCTGCTGGGCATTACCTACCACATAGCGCTGAGCCCCGGATACCTCATGATCGTCGACTACTACTCAGATCATCTCAAGGCTGAGCAGGACAGCCAGCGACTGGCTTCCATCGTAGCAAACATTTTGGTCAACGATGAGGTTGAGACGGCTAAGCTCTATGAAGAAATCCGGGCCTATTTTCAGGCGCGCTATGGCATCTCCAGTGGCCTGTATGGCAACTACCAATGGCAAAGCAGCAATGCCTTCACCCACAGCATGGAGGTCATTCTGCGGCTGAATGAAGACAAAAAAGGCATTACCCTGAATTATGTTGATACCCAGCCGCGACAAGCGGCGGTCAGCTACCCGAGCGCACCACTTCCCCCGGACTAACCATCGGAGCCCTTTGAGGAAGAAGCCGGAGCCCTCCTGGCAATCTATCCCGCCAGCCTCCATTTCCTCCGGAATCCCACCAGATACGTTTCTATGAAAATCTACACCAAAAAAGGCGACACCGGCCAAACCTCCCTCCTCGGTGGTACCCGCGTACCCAAGTACGATCTCCGCATCGAAGCTTACGGCACCATCGACGAGCTCAACGCCCAAATGGGCCTGATCTCCGATCAGGAAGAAGCCCGGGAATTTATCTCCCTGATACGGCTGGTCCAGAACCAGCTCTTCACCATCGGCTCCCATCTCGCCAATGATCCCGAGAAGTCTCAATTCACCTTGCCGGAATTGCACGAGACGGAGACCGAGCTGCTGGAGAAGTCGATGGACAAGATGAACGCCGTGCTCCCCGAGCTGTCCAACTTTGTCCTGCCCGGTGGCAACCTGGCCAATTCGCTGGCCCATGTGGCCCGCTGCGTCTGCCGCCGCGCCGAGCGGCGCGTGGTTGAGCTGCACCATCAGCACCCGGTACATCCGGTAATCATTCCCTTTTTGAACCGGCTGTCTGACTGGCTCTTTGTAGCCAGCCGCTACTTCAGCCATAAGTCAGACCTGCCCGAGGTCATCTGGACCCCCCGCGAATAAATCCCGATCAATCCCCTCTCCCTTGCGCAGACGTGAAATCAAGGTAGGCCTCACGGTGCTCATCACCATCGCCGTGCTGTATCTGGTCTTGCTTTGGGGCCAGCGCCGGAACCCGTTTGGGCCCCGCGATCACGAATACAGCATTCGCTTTGCCCATATCAGCGGGCTGCTGCAAGAAGATCCGGTAAGTGTGCGCGGATATACGGCCGGGCGGGTCGTCGAGCTGATCCCGGAGGCCGATGCCATCCGGGTGCGCATCGCCTTATCCCCCGAGATTGCCCTCTATCCCAATGCGGTAGCCGAGATCCAGATCCGCGAGCTGATGGGCGGCAAGCAGATCGCCATCGATCCCGGAAATGGGGATGCGCCCCTCCCGAACGGGAGTGAATTGCCAGGCCGTACCGCTCCGGATTTCTCCACCGCCTTTTCCGATGTCGGCAACGTCATGGATGCCTTGGATCCGAGTCAGGCGGCCCAGATTGCCGCCCGAGCCGACCGGCTCCTGCAACGCTTTGAGGCCCTTGCGTCGGCCATCGATCCCCAAAAGGTCGCACAGAGCTTGGACCATCTCGCCCATAGCAGCGCCCAGATCGACCGGCTGCTGAGCCAGCCGGAGATCCAGCAGGCCCCTGAGCGCCTGGACCAGAGCTGGGCCCGCCTCAACAGCACGCTGGCCCAGGCCGAGGCTACCCTACAACTCCTGGATGCGATCGGCCGTCAGGTGGAATCTGAAACCCTCCCCCGCGCCGATTCGGCGCTGGCCTCGCTGCCGGCCCTGCTCCACCGCAGCGACCGGCTCCTTGGCCGGGCCGGCAGCCTGATGCGGCAACTGGAAAATCCGGAAAGTATGCTGGGCCGTGCCATCTACGACCCTGTGCTCTCCCGGCAGGTGGACAGCACCCTGACAGAACTGATTGGCACCTTGCGGCAAATACAGACAAAACGGGTCGTCGTTGGCTTCCGGCATCGCTAGAGCCCATCTACCCCGGACTTCCAGTCCGCGCTACCAAACGCAACCCTACCCCTCTCCTTCCAACCAGCGCCGGAAGGTGCGCGCCTTCTCCCGGCTCACGGTTAGTTCGTCGGGTTCGGGCGGATTCAGGTGTAGCTTCAGCCGGCCATTGAAATACGGATGAATGCGGGCGATGGCCTGCAGGTGGCAGATGACTTGCCTGTTGACCCGAAAAAATACCTTTGGGTTCA
>RFHL01000155.1 GCA_003696875.1 Bacteroidota bacterium
CGAAGACGTGGATTGTGCCTGTTTCGACGCCAATGGCGATGGAACCCCCGACCTCTACGTGGCGAGTGGCGGCAACGAGCTGCCCCTGAGCAGCACGGCCCTGCGCGATCGCCTGTACCTCAACGACGGCCGGGCTGGCCTGCGCAAGGCTGAAGCGTCCATTCTGGATGTAGGCTTGCGCAGCACCGGCACGGTGCGAGCGGCCGACTTCGACGGCGACGGCGATCAGGACCTCTTCGTGGGGACCCGGCTGGAGCCTTTTGCCATCGGCATGCCCGGGGATGGTCTGCTGCTGCAAAACGATGGCCGGGGGCAGTTTACCGACATCACCGACAGCCACGCGCCCGAGTTGCGGGCGCTGGGCATGATCACCGACGCCGCCTGGGTCGACCTCGACGGCGACCGGGATATAGATCTGGTGGTGGCGGGCGAATGGATGCCCCTGACCATTTTTGAGAATAAAGGTGGCCGACTTAGCCGCAAGTCTGCGGGGCTGGACCAAAGCCACGGCTGGTGGCTGAGCCTGTCGGTCGCCGATCTGGACGGCGATGGCGATCAGGATCTGATCGCCGGCAACCTGGGCCTGAACACCCGCTTTAAGGTCTCTCCCGAGCGGCCCGCCCGCATGTACGTGGGCGATTTTGACCGAAACCGCACCCTGGAGCAGCTCATCACCCTCTACGAGGAGGATGAAGCCTATCCGCTGGTGCTGCGGCCCGATCTGGTGATGCAGATGCCCGGCTTGAAACGGAAATACCTCAAGCACGCCAACTACCGGGAGCAGACCATCGAAGACATCCTGGAACCTGACGCCCTGGCGGCGGCACGGGTCCTCACTGTCTATCACGGCCAAAGTGCCGTGGCCTACAATGACGGTGCGGGCCACTTTGCGCTGAGCCCCTTGCCGCTGGAGGCGCAGCTGTCGCCCGTATGGGCGAGCCTGCCGGTGGACCTAGATGCCGATGGGCATCAGGACCTGGTCCTGGGCGGCAACCTGATGGAAGCCAAGCCTGAGACCGGTCTGTATGCCGGGAGCTATGGCCTCATCCTGCGGGGAGGCGCCCGAGGCGGCTGGCAGGTACAGAAAGACGCCATCCGCCTGCAAGGGGCGGTGCGGGGGCTGGCCTGGCTGCCCACCAGACAAGGGACGGGGCTGGTTGTGGCCCGCAACGATGCTTCCCTCCAATGGCTGCCTTTGCGGCCTGTGCGGCCCGGGAAGCCGGTCCCCTGACCCTTGAAACGAACCCCATTAGCTTATTTGGATAGATCGCATCATGAATATCAGACTTGCTTTTTTCTGGATGGGAATGATTGGCCTGGGTCTGATGGGGCTTACTGCCTGTCAGGGATCGGCCTATGAGCGCACCCTGGCCCGGGAACTGGCCAGTGGGGAGCGCTATGACAGCCTCTTTCTGGGCATCCATTTCGGCATGAGCGCCCGGGACTTCTATGGCCACTGCTGGAAGCTCAATCAGGATAGCCTCATCCGACAGGGCCCCAACAACCTGTCGGTGCAGTACATCTTTGAGGAGGGCTTCCGGGACCGGATGTTCATGAACTTCTACCCCAACTTTACCAACGATACGGCCCGCATCATTTGGGAGATGCCCGTGTTGTTTTCGTATGAAGCCTGGGCCATCTGGAGCAAGGAGTACTGGTCGGACAGCCTGC
Organism: Bacteroidota bacterium; assembly: GCA_003696875.1. Taxonomy (GTDB): domain Bacteria; phylum Bacteroidota; class Bacteroidia; order J057; family J057; genus RFHL01. Next base: position 1,672 of record RFHL01000155.1, read on the forward strand.
TGCCCGAGGTCCTGGATCTGTTTGATGATTGGTATGGGGGCGAATTTATCAAGATCGAGCATCCCGACAAAGGTGTCGCCTATGTGAAGGTGCAGGGCAACCGCCGGGTGATTGTCCGGCGGCAGGATGATCAGTACGTCAAGGCTGTGATCACCGATATGCTGGCCAAGGACACCGTGCCAGCTCGTCCGGCACCTTCGCCGGTCGGGGCCATTCCCTCCTTTCAAAATCCTAACGCCAAATGATGAAACGGATCTGGATAGGCATGAGCCTCGGCCTGCTGCTGGGCTGGAGTTGCCAGCCACGGGTCGATCAGGTACCCGCAGGCGAAACCCTCTTTACTGCCATGCCGGCGGCCTACACCGGGGTCGATTTCAGCAATACCCTGACCTTTGATCGGGATTTCAACATCTATACCTATCGCAACTACTACAACGGGGCGGGCGTGGCGATCGGCGATGTCAACAACGACAGCCTGCCCGACCTCTTCCTGACCGCCAACATGGCTTCCAATCGCCTCTTTCTCAACGAAGGAGATTTTCGCTTTCGGGATGTAACCCGCGAGGCGGGGGTAGGAGGGGCGCGTAGCTGGTCTACCGGCGTCTCCATGGCCGATGTCAACGGCGACGGCTGGCTGGACATCTACGTCTGCAACTCCGGCGACGTCGCCGGTGACAACAAGCAAAATGAGTTCTACCTCAACCAGGGCGATGGGACCTTTCGCGAAGTGGCCGAGGCCTGGGGCCTTGCAGATCGGGGCTTCAGCACCCATGCCGCCTTTTTCGATTATGACAAAGACGGCGACCTGGACTGCTACCTGCTGAACAACTCCTACCAGGCCATCGGCAGCTTTAACCTACGGAAGAATGCCCGCCCCGAGCGCGACTCGGTGGGGGGTGACAAACTCCTGCGCAATGAGGGCGACCACTTTGTCGACGTGAGCGAAGCCGCTGGCATCTACGGCAGCGTGATCGGCTTTGGCTTGGGGGTGACGGTCGGCGATGTGAACGGCGACGACTGGCAGGACATCTACGTGTCCAATGATTTCTTTGAAAGGGACTATCTCTACCTCAACCAGGGCGACGGGACCTTTCGCGAGGTGCTCACCGAGCAGATGCATTCCATCAGCGCCGCCTCGATGGGCGCCGATATGGCCGACATCAACAACGACGGCCGGCCCGACCTCTTTGTGACCGAGATGCTGCCTGGCGACGAAGGTCGCCTCAAGACCGTCACCACCTTCGAGAACTGGGACCGCTATCAGTACGGGGTGAAAAATGGCTATTGGCACCAATTCACCCGCAACATGCTGCAGATCAACAGCGGGGATCGCTTTGCCGAACTGGGCCGCCTCGCGGGCGTGCACGCCACCGACTGGAGCTGGGGCGCCTTGCTCGCCGATCTCGACAACGATGGCTATCGCGACATCTTTGTCGCCAATGGCATCTACCAAGACCTGACCAATCAGGACTTTCTGCAATTCATCGCCAACGAAGAGACCAAGAAAGCCATCATCAGCCGGGATGGCGTCGATTTCAAGGAATTGGTCGACCTGATTCCCTCCGAAAAAGTCTCCAACTACGCCTTTGCGAATCTGGGCGGGCTGCGTTTTGAGAACCGAGCCGAGGTTTGGGGCCTGGCCACCCCCTCCCACTCCAACGGCTCGGCCTATGGCGACCTCGACAACGACGGCGACCTCGACCTCGTGGTCAACAACGTCAACATGCCGCTCTTTATCTACCGCAACGAAGCCGCCCAACAGCAGCCCGGGCATCATTGGTTGCGGCTGGAGCTGGTGGGCGAAGGCCAAAATACCGCCGCCTTTGGGACCAAGATCTGGGCCAAGCGCGGTGGGGAGATGAAATATTACGAACAGATGCCCGTGCGGGGCTTTCAGTCCACGGTGGACCCCCGGCCCCATCTGGGGTTGGGAGACTGGGCGGTCGTCGACACCCTGCTCCTTCGCTGGCCCGATGGCCGCGAAACCCGGCTTACCCAGGTTGCGGCCGATCAGGCCCTGACGCTGCGCTGGGCCGATGGGCGCCAGCCGGAAGCCCCGGCGGAAATTCCCGCCGGGCCAGCGCCCGTATTCCTGCCCGACACCCTCGCTCCGCCGCTGGCCTTCACCCATCGGGAAAATGAATACCAGGACTTTGTGCGGGATCGCCTGCTCTACCACATGCGCTCCAACGAGGGCCCAGCCCTCTGCACCGGCGACTTCAACGGCGATGGCCGCCTCGATGCCTATCTGGGCGGGGCCAAGGACCAGCCCGGCGGCCTGTACCTGCAGCAGGCCGACGGCCGCTTTGAGCGGCAGGAGGTGCCCGTGATCGCCGAAAACGCCGCGTCCGAGGACGTGGACTGCGCCTGCTTTGACGCCGATGGCGACGGCGATACCGATCTCTACGTAGCGAGCGGCGGCAGCGAATTTTCCAACGCTTCCTCTGCCCTCAAAGACCGCTTGTACCTGAATCAGGGGCGGGGTCGTTTCACCCGCTCCGAACAACTCCTGCCCAACGGGCAGTATGAGAGCACCGCCTGCGTACGTCCCGCCGACTATGACGGCGACGGCGACATCGATCTCTTGGTCGGGATCCGCTTACGCCCCGGCTCGTATGGCGTTCCGGTCTCGGCTTACCTGCTCGCCAATGACGGCCGGGGGAACTTTTCTTCCGAAAACGCCCGGTTGGCTCCCGAGCTCGAAGAACTGGGTATGCTCACCGATGCCCAGTGGCTGGATGTGGACGGAGACCGCGACCTGGACCTGGCCGTTGTGGGAGAATTTATGCCCCTGACGATCTTTCGGCAGGAAAGCGACGGCCGCTTTGTCAATGTCACCGAGGAACTGGGCCTTGCCGGTACGGAAGGTCTCTGGAAC
>RFHL01000014.1 GCA_003696875.1 Bacteroidota bacterium
CCCTATCCCTCTCTGTCCCAACCCACCGCATCAACATTCTGGCAACAGGATGGATTCACACTAGCTTCTAATTCTCAAAATCACACTTTCTTCCATCTTGCTTTCCACTTCGCTGCAGGGCAGGCATCCTTCCTCCCACCCCCGGCCGCCGCCCCCTGGTGACTGGGTTTAGGGTTCGGGTAGGCTTTGGTGCAAGAGGCCCATGCGGTCCACCTGCCGCAACAGAGGTGCTGTTCTTCTGCCGTTCCCTCCTGCGATATTCTCTGAGTTCCTCACGTAGAATCCGCTGATAGGATTAGGCTTTTCCTTTTCCTTTTCTACAGCCGTTTCGCCGCTGCTCTGCGGGCAATCACTCCGAAGGGAGACGAGACCGCACTGGCCTTCTCCCGCCCTTTGTAGTAGGTCAGCAACCGAATGTCTGCACTAATCTTTGTCCAGAAGCACGTCAGTCCCTCCAGTTGCACCCGATGAAACTACATCTACGTGCCTTCCTTCCGCATCGCCCGGGCTCTTGGCGGGTGCTGCACCGTCGACCGCCCTACTTCCATCTGCTCAAACACCGGAGGATCTGAGGACCAAGTGTGTTAGAGTCAGCTGGGTAGCGGAGTCACAACCGTCCAGCTCAACAGAGCGATGCGCAAGCAATGGCTCTCAACACTGGGAACATGGAATGGACCCACCACGCCCATGTCACACTCCTCTGGCCAATTCCAGCAGATCGTTCCATCCAACCTGCGGGGCAACATCCTCTACTGACCGCCAAGTACGTCACTGGTTGCGAAGCGGGTATCTTGCTGTGGCTGGTATTTTTCCTCCTCCCTGCGTGCCATCTCCCTTCCACCTTCCACCTTCATCCACGCCCCACCTCTAACCTGGCCTTACCATTCGCACAGCCGTTGCCCCTGCCCTCGACTGAAGAATGTCACCACTCACAGCCCGCTGCTCCTTCTACCGCTACTCCTGCTGCCGCCGCCCTCCGTCGCTTCCGACTGACAATGAACACCCGTTCTCAGCTACCCACATCCTATCCGCACTACCTGGCAATACCCGTCTCTCCCCACCAGCAGGTTCGACGACGGCTATGCCAGCATCCGCACGCGCAACAACCACCAGTACTTCAACAGCTCACTCCTTTTGCAGTAGAAACCCACACGAATGGGGCCCGCAGCCGACGGACATAGCCAGCGGCCACCGCGTTTCAGTCCACCGGCTTCCAAGCCACCCGCCAGCATCCGCGGTGCTGTCCGACAGACGCTACCCACTGGGCTCTGACTACAGCAGCAAACACAGCACCCTGCTCTTTCTGCAGGAATACGAGTGCTCCTCCCCTCCCTCCCTGCACCACACTGCCCGGAACCACCCCACCACGGAGTGCCTCCCCTCCCCACCCAACAGTGTGTCCC
>RFHL01000156.1 GCA_003696875.1 Bacteroidota bacterium
AGCCAGCTCAGAGCAGCCCGTTATGGTAGAGACGCTACAGTGGACTGCAGACCAAGCCTTGCAGGTACGCTCCGCTGATGGCGAACAATTGGTCGTCTGGACTCCTGCCGGCTTCCGGATTGAGACGGACCAGAGTGGCACCATTAGCGCCAGTACGAGCACGGGCGCGTTAGCCAAAGCTGTCCACAATTACATCATTATCGAAAAGCCCAACGCCCGCCTGCTGGAAGGGCATGCCGCAGCAGTCACCGACCTGCAGTGGACACCCGATGGGCGCTTCTTGGTGTCTCAGACTGTAAACGGAGAACTCGGCCTGTGGTCACCTGACCAATCGCAGCCACTGGCCGTCCTCAAGTTGCTGGGGGAAAGCCCGGCTACAAAATACCTGTTATGGCAAGCAGATGGCAGTTTCTTTGTCCCTGGGCTCAGTAAAGCCGTGGTCCTGCCGCCTTCTGATCTTGCCGCAGAAGAAGCCCCCCTGGACTTGAACCCCGAGGCGGTAATGAGCTATGGGCTATTTAAGCTCATCGATGCTAATGAAGCCGTCTTGGCGCACGTCATTGCGGGCGGGGATACCACCTTTAAATCTGTACTGGCAGATATTTACGACAAGCGCGCCGCGCTTAACCCTGACCCTGCTGCTGCGGCGGCGGATCGCCGGGCAGCAGAGCGCCTGCGCGCCGCTCAGTAGATGTACCACCAGCGAAATATGCGCAAAAAAATAACTTGGTTCCTTCCGATTTTGCTCGTCGCTGGTTTTTACCTGGGGCGGTATCTCTACTTCTTACCTAAGCAAGATGCCGGCCAACAAGCGCCTGATTTTGGAGCCCGACTCCACACCGGCCAGGATTTTCAGCTATCCCAATTGCGCGGGCAGTATGTGCTGCTGGACTTTTGGGGCAGTTGGTGTGGGCCCTGTCGGGCAGAAAGTCCGGCCATGCGGGAACTCTACCATCGCTATGCACAGCGTAAAGATGCCACCGGCGCCGGATTTACCATTGTCAGCATTGGCGTGGAAAAGGATCGAGCGCGCTGGCTAGCTGCCATCGCGGCGGATGGTCGAGACTGGCCCTACCACATTTTAGAT
>RFHL01000157.1 GCA_003696875.1 Bacteroidota bacterium
CCTTTTCTTCCTGGCCTATATGCACACACGCTGGCGACTGCTGCTAGTGGGTATGCTGGGGATGCAGATGTTGCCATCCCTGCCCGCCCAGTGTCCCAAGGGGACACGCCCCAATTTCCTCATCTGTATCACCGACGACCAAAGTTGGGAGAGCGTATCGGCCGGAGGCCATCCGGTGGTCAGCACGCCCACCTTTGACCGGCTGGCCCGCGAAGGCGTATGGTTTACCCAGGCCTTTGCGACGGCGCCATCTTGCACGCCTTCGCGGGCATCTATCCTCACCGGACGGCCTGCCTATGCCCTGGAGGCTGGCAGCATTCATAACGGCCACCTGCCGGGGCACTTTCCCACCTTTCAGGAACTGCTGGAGCAGGTCGGCTATCGGGTTGGTTATACGGGCAAAGGCCTGGACCCCGCCATGCATACGCTGGGAGGCCGCAATCGAAATCCCGCCGGGCCGGCCTACAATGTTTTTCACCTGGGCAAACCCAATGCCCCGCCCGCGGGCATCTCCTCCATTGATTACGTCGCCAACTTTGAGTTTTTCCTGAAAAACCGGGAGCCCGGCCAGCCTTTTTCCTTTTGGTTTGGGGCCCTGGAGCCACACCGTGGCTATGGTGGGGGAGTCGGGGTAGCCCGGGGAATGCAGCCTGACTCGGTCCCGGTGCCGGGTTTCCTACCGGATATTTCGCCCCAGCTTCGCGTCGAGCTGGCGGATTACTACTACGAATGCCAATGGGCCGATATGCAGCTCGGCCGGATGCTGGCGCTGCTGGAGCGCCTGGGCGAATTGGACAATACGGTGGTGATTTTTACCTCCGACAACGGCATGCCCTACCCCCGGGCCAAGGCCGATGTGTACGAGCACGGGACCCATGTCCCGCTGGCCATCCGCTGGGGACAGCAAATCCCCGGCGGACGCATGCTTACCGACTATGTGAGCCTGGCTGAGCTAGCCCCGACCATTCTGGATGCGGCCGGGGTGGCCATTCCCACCCGGATGACGACGCGCAGCCTGATGCCCCTCCTGCGCAGCCCTCAGAGCGGGCTGGTCGATCCCGCTCGTACCTTCATGGTGGCAGGCCACGAGCGGCATGGCGAATTAGGCTATCATCCCCACCGGGCGATATATACCGATGAATTCATCTATATCTACAATGTCGAGGCCGGGCGGCACTATCCCGAGCCGGATACCCCGGCCCTGGCGGCTCATTTGCTTGAGCAGATGAAAGGCGTGCTGATCATGCCACACCTGCTGCGCAAGTTTCGGACCCATCCGGACATCGCTGCTTACTGGCAGCGTTACCGGGGCGATCGCCCTGCCCACGAACTGTACGACCGGCAAAAGGACCCCTGGCAATGGCATAACCTGGCCGAAGACCCGGCCTATGCCAAAGCCCGCGCGGCCCTGGCCGCGCAGATGTGGGCCTATGCGGCGCAGACCGGTGACCCCAGGGCGACGGCAGCCGATACCGATGTCTTTGCGACCTACACCTTCTACGGCCGAGCCTGGCAGAATACCCACTCCGACTTGGTTCAGAAGGAGCGCAAGACACTGGGTACCTACGGCGGGGCCGAGGGGCCGGCGGGGCAGGTGCCCCCGGGACCGCCGGAGAATCTGAGTTTTCGGGACCTATCCGGACTGCCCGGGCAGATCCTGGGCACCCTGAGCTGGGATCTGCCTGCGGCTGGTAAGGGGGTGACCTATTACCGCCTGATGTTGCTGGATCGGGCGGGCCAGCCCATGCTGGCTCCGCTGGCTGACATCTGCGCCGGACAAGGGCAGTGGTCCTTTCCGATGCCGGTAGCCATCCCGGTTGAAGCCGCCTGGCTGGGCTTGTATGCGGGCAATGCCTGCGGCCTGAGTAAGCAGGCTGCCATGGTGCCCTTGGTGCCCGCCTCGGCGGCCTCGGTCCGGGTCTTTCCCAATCCCTCTCCGGGACCGCTTACTCTGGACCTTAATCTGAGCCGGCCGATGGCGCTCCATCTGAGGTTGCGCCACCCCTCCGGACAGGTGGTGTGGGACGAATGGCTGGACTATTCCGCCAAACAGCGCTATTACGAACTGGACCCGCCGGCCTTGCCGGGGGGCGTGTATTACCTGTACCTGGAAGGCAAAGGGACCTCCCTGATCAAGAAAGTGGTCTTGCGCTAAGGCTTAGTCCGTTTCGGAGGCATACGCCCGCAGCCAGAGCAGGGCCGGCCGGCGGCTGCCGTCGGGACGGATCAGGTAAGCCTGCTGGGCGCTGCGCCACATGCCGGCTGCGGCAGCCCCAGAGGCTGCTCAGGATAAGGAGGAAAAGAGGCAGTTTTCGCATAAAAAAAGAGGACAGGGGACCTGTAAGCCGGATTCTGTCGCCTCCCGGGCAGGAGGTCTCCATCATTTATCTGGGATACGGATCACTCCGTACCTCGATCGACCTACCCTCCGGCATCGGACGGGCCGCCCTCGGGCGCCGGTGTATTTGGTCTTTCAGCTCCTGAGGTTTACCTGGCTTCCGATGTCACCATCGGAACCGGTGGGCTCTTACCCCACCCTTTCACCCTTACCCCGGCAAGCCGGGGCGGTTTGCTTTCTGTTGCACGTGCTGTACGCCTGCCGTGGCAAGCGCCCTTCCCGTTAGGAAGCAGGATGCCCTGTGCTGTCCGGACTTTCCTCCCGTGGCCGGAGCCACAGGCGATGGAGCAGTCCCCTGTCCATGGGGACAAAGATACGAACTTTCGTTGGTTCCTTACATAGCAGTTGACGAATCGCGTAACCTTTTGTATCTTGAAAATGAGAAAAGTTCGAAATATGTAGCACGCCTACCCCTCTGACCATGCGGCATCTCTTTATCCTCCTTTGCTTTGTACTCCTTGCCACTCCATCCCTGCCCGCCCACACGGAGGGAGACCGGGCCTTTCCGGTATCTGTTTCGGTGTACCCCAATCCCAGCACCACCGGGGCTTTTGCCCTGGAAATGAGGGATGCCGTGCCAGGGACCCTGGTCACCATTAAGGTGTATAACCTGATTGGCAATGAGGTGTTTTCCCGGCAGGTAGTGGTCCGGACCGGTGTGCATAAGGAGGTCATTTCGCTCCAAGATGCCCCCAAGGGAGTGTATATGCTGGAGCTGATCCAGGGTCAGGAAAAGATTTCCCGGCGCCTATCTTATGTCTAAGGATCTCATAGCATAACGTGAAAACGCCCCGGCCAGATGGCCGGGGCGTTTTGCTGAGTGCGTATGGGTCAGGTTTTTCGTTTTTTCTTACGTGCGGCGGGAAACAGAATGTTGTTCAGAATCAGCCGATAGCCGGGGGAGTTGGGGTGGAGGGCCAGGTCGGTGGGTTCCTCCCCTACGAAGTGGCGATAGTCCTCCGGGTCGTGTCCGCCGTAGTAGGTCCACATCCCCTTACCCAGGTTGCCGTGGATATACCGGGCCTCATTGTAGGCTTTTAGCTCTCCCATGATTAGGACCTCGGGCTTGAGGACTCCATTGCGGAAGGAAGTCGTTTGGCCCATAAAGCCTTTGATGGTACGGGTGTGGTTTTGGCATAGCATGGTGGGTACCGGGTCCCACTTGGCCGAAAACTCAAAGAGGGTGAAGTAGTCCATGTGTTCGAGTACGGCCCGGCCCAGGTTGGCGTCGATGTTGGAGAATTCGTACTGGTAGGGGCTCCTGACCAGCTCGTAGTTCTCAAAGGCCAGGGTGCGGTCGTAGTCCAGCTTCTGCTGGGCATTGGGGTCGGCCGGGTCGCCGTCAAACATATAGTCACAGATGTCTACGCCCTCGGCACTCAGGGCAATGTCGTAGGTGTCGGTGGCCGAGCACATGGCGAAGAGGAAGCCGCCATTGGCGCAAAACTCTTTGATCGTCTTGGCGACGGCGAGTTTCATCTGGCTCACTTTCTGGAAGCCGTAAATCTGGGCCGTAGCCTCCTGGGCCTTGACTTCGTCCTGATACCAGAGGGCATTGCGGTAGGAAGCGTAAAACTTGCCGTATTGCCCGGTAAAGTCCTCGTGGTGAAGGTGCAGCCAATCGTAGTCGGAGAGCTTGCCGTCCAGCACCTCCGGGTCGTAGACGACCTCGTACGGAATCTCGGCATAGGTGAGGGCCAGGGTAACGGCATCGTCCCAGGGCTGTTTGTTCTTGGGAGAATAGACTGCCACCCGGGGGGCTTTTTCCAGCTTGACGGCGTCCATGTTCACGTCGTCAGAGGTGACGTAGGCCATGATTTCATTGGACTTGCCGTCGGAGATTTTTTCGTAGCTCACCCCCCGGATTTGGAGTTCCCGCTCAAAGATGGCCGTGTATTTAAACATGAAGCTACCCCCCCGGTAGTTGAGGAGCCAGTCGACCGGGACCTGGTATTCCAGGACCCAGTAGGCCACGCCATAGGCTTTGAGGTGGTCCTTCTGGGCGTAATCCATAGGGACCAGCAGGTAGTCGGCCCGGGCTATAGGAAAAACAAAGAGCAGAGCGATGAGCAACAGCCAGTTTCGCATAATCAGAATTGGTTGCGGAAAAATTCGTCCCCACCGGAGGCGAGGCTTCGTTGAGTAAATATACAGGCAGGGGGAGGGATGGTGCAAATATCCGCGTGTCCCGCTGGGTCGTACTGGTGGGAGAGGGGCGGGTCGGCAAGGCCCCAAAACACCGGCAATTTCTTTCGATTTAACGCCGCCCCTAGGGATTTGTTACTGGATTGCTAATTTCGCAATATGAATATGCCTATATGAACGTGCTTCAGTTTCTCACCGAAGGCATTCGCCTGGCGCTGAAGGCGATTGGCACCAATCGAATGAGGGCCTTCCTCACCATGCTGGGGGTGGGGACGGGCATCTTTGCCATCACGAGCATCCTGACCATGGTCAATTCGCTCAAGGTGTCCCTCACCGAGGGCATTGCCGCTCTGGGCAACACCGTGCTTTTTGTGCACCACTGGCCCTGGGCCGAGGGGGGCGAGGAGTGGTACAAGTTTATCAACCGCCCCATGGTGTCCTACTCGGACTACCAGGACCTCAAGCAGCGCCTGACCCACGTGGATGGCGTCTGTCTGGAAGCCACCGCCCGGGGACAGACTGTCCGCGCCGAGGGGCGCTCCCTGAGCAACATTGAGCTGGGCGGAGTCACCCATGATAAGGTGGTCATTGGGGAGATGGCTTTCTCCGAGGGGCGTTATTTTTCTGAGATTGAGAGCCATCTGGGCAGCGCGGTCTGCTTTGTCGGGGACAACATCGCCAAAGAGCTCTTTCCCGACGGCGACGCCCTCAACAACACCCTGCGGGTGCAGGGCAAGCGCCTGCGCATCGTAGGCATTATGGAACGCAAGGGCGCCGGCCTATTTCCCGGCATGCCCAGTGAGGACGACCGGGTCTATGTCCCCTACAAGGTCCTTGCCGGCATGTTTAACCTGAATAAGCGCGGGATCGAAAAGGTCATCCAGATCAAGGCCACCAGCCATGAGGACCTGCCCTACGTGGAGGAGGAAGTGATCGGCATCATGCGCGCCTCCCGCGGGCTAAAGCCCGCTACGGAAAACAACTTTGCCATCAACAAGCAAGAGGCGCTCATGGAGCGCTTTGAGCAGTTCTTTGGTGTGCTGGCCACGGGCGGCTGGTGGATCAGCATTTTCTCGATCCTGATCGGGGGCTTTTCCATCGCCAACATCATGTACATCTCGGTGCGCGAGCGCACCCGGGAGATCGGGGTCCAAAAGGCCCTGGGCTCCACCCGCAGTTTTATCCTTTTTCAATTCCTGATGGAGGCTGTCCTCATCTGCCTTATCGGAGGCCTGCTGGGCCTCTGGGCTGTCGCCCTGCTGGCCTTTCTGGCCAGC
>RFHL01000158.1 GCA_003696875.1 Bacteroidota bacterium
CAATGGAAATCCACATAAAAAAACCACGATTTTTTGGACGAAAATGAGCCAACTATTTGATTTTTAGTTTTTTTTAAATCCCTAATCGCTGACAGCTCCTCCTATCTCAATCCCTTGCCATCCATAGGCCTAATGCCAAATTCGGTTAGATATTCATGAAATGCTCCATAAAAAAGGTATGATTTAACCTGAGTAAGATCCCATTTTTTTGCTGTTTCCCGGTTTTCAACCCGGAGCCATTGTAACGAACGTAGCCTACAACCAAACCCAAAGGACCTTACTTCCTCACCCGCACCGGCCGGGCGTGGGTACTGTCCATCTCTGCCGGCAACTGCCAGACGGCGCTGCCCGCCCGGTCGGTGAAGTACAGCCGGGAGGATGAGGGCTCGGTACCGTGCCCATCAGCCCAGAGGGCATAAAAATCCGGGTGGGCGTGCAGGGGGCGGCGGGCATAGGTATGGTTGAAGCGGCTGCCTGTTGTCAAAGGCTTCAGATCCCAGTTTTGGCCGCGATCGTGGCTCACCCACATCCCCATCTCGCCACCGGTGGCGTGTGGCTGCGGCCCCGGCAGCCCGGGCGCGATGATGCGCCAGGTGCCATCGGCCTCCAGATAGAGCGAGCCATGATCGTAGTTGTGATCCGAGATAAAGATCGGGGCCGAGCGTTGCCAGGCCTGCCCGTCCCAGGCCAGGGTATGCCAGCTGCGAGGGCCGCTTTCGGGCCCCGGCTTGTAGCTATTCGCCAGCAGGAAAAGAATTACCGGCCGCCCGGCCTCGTCAAAGGCGAGATCCTTGAGGTATACGCGCTGGTCGTCCTGGAGCGAGTTGTAGGCCAGTGAGATATGGCCCCGGTCGGTGACCGGCGGCTGAATGGTGTCGCCCTGTATCGTCTGCCAGCTTTGGCCCCCATCACGTGTTTCCAGGTAGTAGATGTTGCTGCGCCAGTTGAGGCCCATGTAGCCTTCTTCTTCCAGATAGGGGCCATAGGGCTCGGGATGCATGTCAAAGGCCGTGGCCACCTTGTCCCCATCCGACCAGCTGATCTGGTAGTTGCCTTGCTCAATGGCAACCAGCCGCTGGGGATCACGCCATTGGAAGCCGTCGCGGCTCGTGAGCCAGTAGAGGTGTCGCATACCGTACTCCTGCTGGTATTGGGTGCGCAGCCACAGAAAGCCCTTTTCGCCCAGATGCCAGGGCTGTGAATAGGAAAAATTGGTGGAGTCCACCTGATCAAAAAACCGGATGTCATAGGGGGCCCGACTGCGGTAGACAAAGGCCGGTCGAGCCAGGCCGTGGGCATTGGCAAAGACCCAAAGGTAGCCCTTGGCGTCGATCGACAGCACCGGATTGTCATGCGGGTCCTGGGTCTCTTTGGCAGCGATCCGTACGGGGCGGGACACCATACCGGTGGTATGATCAAAGTAGCCGATGGCATAGACCAGGGAATTGCGATCCGCTTCGCTACCCCCATAGACGAAAAAGGTTTTCCGGGCTTCCTCGCTATAGACCGCAATGGGGATATGCTGCTGCGGATAGGTCCCCAGGCCCCCCGCATATTTGTAGGCATACTCATCATCCCGGGCCTGATTCCCATCCCAAATCCCCCGGTAGCCGGTCTCGTAGGCAGGGGCGGGGGGAGGATCAGAAGGGACAGGGCGGCAGGCTGATAGCAGCGACAGGAGCAGAATGGGCAGGTAGGA
>RFHL01000159.1 GCA_003696875.1 Bacteroidota bacterium
GTGGTAAAGATCTTGGCGTCGCCTTCGTTGATGCCGTTGATGGTGACGGTCACCCATTCGCCCAGCTGGATGGGGTCGCCCTCCCAGGTCAGGGTGAAAGCCGCTCCCTGCGGGATGGTGTCCAGGTCCGCCGGGAAGGCGATGGGCGCGGCCAGGGTCACGGTATTGGTAAAGGTGTTGTTGTCCAGATCGGTGTAGGTAAAGGTGCCCGTGGCCTGCGGACCGGCCGACTCGCGCTCGTAGTAGGCGAGGGCGGGTTTCCAGGTGAGGGGCTCCTGATCGATCAGGACCTCGGCGGGGTCGCTCAGTTGCAGCAGGGTGCCGGTGGCGCCCCCAAAGCGGAAGGTCGCCCGGGCATAGGTCTTGTCCTTGGCCGCCTCGTACACGAGGCGATACTCGGTAAAGATGCTGTCCTGGTTCACATTGACGGATTCCTCGCGCAGGCAGGCCGTCAGCAGCAGGGCGGCGCTGGCAAGGGTAAACAGGCTGATTTTGAAAGAGAAGTGCATGAGCGGAACATAGCAGGTGAAGGACATAAACAGACACCCCGCCGTGTGGCGGCGTGGATTCCGGTTAGTATACGCGCAAGCTATCCCAAGGACCTGCCTTTTGCTCAAGGCGTTGCGTGGGAAGTAAGGTTTGTCGGAAAAACGGGACGAAAAGCCTCAGGCAAAGCCCCTGCTCCGGCCAGAAACAGGGGCTCGGTATTTCTTGCGAAAACCTTCGTAGGTGTAACTTTTGTAGCCCTAATCTCCTATTATTGAGGAAAGTATTCCCGTTCACACGCCTCCCCATGCTGAAAAATTTTCTGACTGTCGCCTGGCGCAACCTGCTCCGCCAAAAGGGCTACACCCTTCTCAATATCCTGGGGCTCACCCTGGGGCTGAGTGCCAGCCTGCTGATTGTGCTCTACCTGCATCAGCAGCTGTCTTTTGACCGCCAACACCTGCGGGGCGACCGCATCTACCGCATCAGCAGCGACATCCAGGAGACCGATGCGGCCTTTCGCTGGTCGATCTCACAGCTCCCCCTGGGTCCGGAACTCAAGGCGCAGTTTCCGGAAGTGGAGCATGCCGTGCGTTTTATCCCGCAGGACCGGGTCCAGATCACGGTGGGCGAGCAGGAGTTTTTTGATGAAAATCTCTTCGCCACTGACTCCAATGTGTTCGAGGTCTTTACCTTTCCCCTGACCAAGGGCGATCCGGCCACTGCCCTGGCCGAGCCCAACAGCATCGTACTGGATGAAGAACTCGCGGCCCGTGTGCTGGGCCGCGGGGGCGACACCCTGGGGGCCGTCATCACCCTCAACGACCGGCAGGAGGTCAAGCTGACCGGCATCATGGAGAAGGTGCCTGAGACCAGCCACATTGTGCCCCACGGCTTGTTGTCCACCGCCGATATGGAGGTCGACCCCCGGCAATGGGGGGGCTTCAACATCTACACCTACGTATTGCTCGCCGAGGGCACCGACCCCAAGGCCTTCGAAGAAGGCCTCGCCCGCATCATCGACCTGCACGTGCGGCCCATTTTCGACCAGTTTGGGGTGGAAATCGGCTATGAGACCATCGCCCTGCGTGACATTCACCTCCGGTCGGATTACCTCTTTGAGCCCGAGCCGGTCGGCAGCATGGACTATATCTACATCTTCTCCGCCATCGGCCTCTTCCTGCTCCTCATTGCCTGCATCAATTATATGAATCTGGCCACGGCCCGCTCCGCGCGCCGGGCGCGCGAGGTGGGCATCCGCAAGGTGCTCGGCTCCTGGCGCATCCACCTCATTGGCCAGTTTATGGCCGAGTCGGTGCTGGTGGCCCTGCTCTCCCTGCTGGTGAGCCTGGGCGTTGTGTACGTGTCCCTCTCCTTCTTCAATCAGATGCTTGATCTGCCGCTTAGCTTCTCAGGCCTTTTTGAGGGGAATGTCCTCCTGGGGATGATCGGTATGCTGATCCTAACCGGCGTGTTTGCCGGTAGTTATCCGGCGCTCTATCTCTCGGGCTTTAGTCCGGTACACGTGCTCAAGGGGGCTAGCGGCAAAACTACGGGCGGCGGCCGCCGCCTGCGGCAGGGCTTGGTCGTGCTGCAGTTTGGCATCTCCCTCTTCATGCTGGCCAGCACGGGGATCGTTTTCGACCAGCTGCAGTATCTCGGCGAAAAATCCCTCGGTTTCACCCAGGATCCCGTGATCCGCTTCCAGTTCAGCAACCGCGAGCAGATGGAAGCCTGGCCCGAGTTGCGCACCCGCCTGCTGGGTACCCCCGGCGTCGAGGCCGCTGCCACCACCGGCTCGGCTCCCGGGCAGGACTACGGCAAAAATCTCATGCCCATCGAGACCAACGATGGGCAGATGGTCGAGCGCGGGCTCGATCTCTTTACGGTCGACTTTGACTACTTCTCCACCATGGAGATGCGCATTCCTGTGGGGCGCGATTTTGACCGCAGCCTCAGCACTGACTCCACCGAGGCTGTCCTCGTCAACGAAGCCATGGTACGCCGCATGGCCTGGGACGATCCCATCGGCAAGCGCATCCAGATGGGCATCGGGCAGGAGGGCGAGGAGGAGCCCCCTTACGTACGGGTGATCGGTGTGGTGGGCGATTACCACCACAAGAGCCTTTACCACGAGATTGAGCCCCTGCTCTTCATTCATCGTGAAAACAACCGCAACGGCATGGTGCGTATCCAGGCCCAGAACGTCGAACAAACCCTCGCGGCCATCGAGGCCGCCTGGCAGGAGACCTATCCCACTACTCCCTTCGAGTATTCCTTCCTGGATGAGGCCTTTATGGCTCAGTATGAGGCCGATAAGCACCGAAGCGAACTCTTCACGCTTTTCTCTGGCCTCACCATTCTCATCGCCTGCCTGGGGCTGCTGGGTCTCGCGGCTTATAGCGCCGAGCAGCGCACCCGTGAGGTCGGCATCCGCAAGATCGTCGGTGCCTCTGTCCCCAACCTGATCCAGCTCCTCACCAAGGAATTCCTCATTCTGCTGCTCATCGCCACCCCGCTCGCCTTCGGTGCGGCCTGGTACTTTATGCGCGGCTGGCTGGAAGGTTTTGCCTATCACGCACCCATCCAGGTTCTGACCTTTGTGATGGCACTGATGGTTACCCTGTTCATCACCCTGGCTACCACCAGCTATCACGCCTGGCGCGCCGCTACTCGCAATCCCGCCGAGGCCTTGCGGTATGAGTGATGGGGAAAGGATCAGGCCTTAAAAAAAAGGGGTCCCTCTCTTAGGAGGCCTTATCCGCCTTATTCCTCTACCACCTGCCCCCAGCTGATCTCCCCTGTGTCCGTGTCATAGCGCGCAAAGCTCGTCGGCACCCGCTCTGGCTGTCCATCCTTGAAGGCGACGCCCATGATGGGGCCGGGATTGAGCAGGGTGACCGAGCGGCCACCTCTTCCGGGTAGCATGGTTTCTTCCTTGCGGTGATTGTGGCCAAAAACCACCAGCTTGTAGCGGCCTGAGGCCGCTAGGTCCCGGGCGATATAGTCGAAATGGTTCATGGCGATAGGCTTCCCGCCCAGCTCCAGCTGGGCCAGTTCGCCGTGCAGATGCACCCGCGGTCCGATTTGCTGCGCGATGCGCGTGATGCGGAAAAGGTCCGCGTCGTTGTTGCCGAATACAATATGGATGTCCTTGGCAAAGCCACGACCAAGCGCCGCCATCACAAAGGGCGCACAGAGGTCCCCCGCACAGAGCAGGGCGTCACAATCTTCCAGCGCCAGCAGGGCCGCGTCCAGGTTCCAGAGGTGGTCGTGAATGTCTGAGATGATCCCGAGCTGCATAGGGTAGGGGGTTATGGGGCTTTTTTCAAGGTACATTTCTGCCTGCTTAGCTCAATATATTTTGAATGAAAATAATTCTAACAGTGTTATTATAAAATCATAAAGAATCTACAGCCTTCAACTGGTTACCCTTCGCCTGCATAGTCTCATGACATGCTAAGGGAGCCGAAGCACCTCATGAGAGGTGTCGCCGCAGGCGAGAGACACTCGAGATGCTTCACGATGTTCAGCATGACACCCAGGGGGTGAAAGAGGTTCCGATCCAGCATGACATCTGGCGGGTGCAGGGAAAGGGGAGAGTATGCCCTCGCCCCAATTGTTTCTTCTGTCATGCTGAGTGCAACGAAGCATCTTATGGCAGGCCCCGCCGCAGGCGCAATTCCGCTAGTGAGAGGTCACACCTCGGCATGGCACCCTTGGGGGTAAGAGCAGAAAAGACCCCCACCGCCACAGGATGGTCGAGGCCAAACGGTCCACTACCTTTGCCCCAAAAGCCCATGTATCGCCGTGACTTCCTCCGCCAAAGCCTTGCCAGCAGCGCCGCCCTGAGCCTGGGCTGGGCTGCCTGTACCCCCGCGCCTGACCGGCGCCTGCCGCATCTGGGTCTCATCCTCGGCCTGGTCGAGGCCGAGATGGAAGCCGACTGGCGCGGCACCCTGGAGGCCGTCGCCGCGACGGGCTACCAATACGTCGAGTTTGGCGGCACCTATGGCGCCGAGCCCGCGGCCTTCCGGGCCGCGCTGCAGGAACTGGGCCTGCGCCCGCTGGCCGGAGGCACCAGTATGGCCCCACTACAGGAAGACCTCAACCGCCACATCGACGCGGCCCTGGAAATGGGCCGGGAATACCTCGTCTGCTACTGGCCGTGGTTGCACGACGGCACACAGGTGCAAGGGATCGCGGAGGTGCAGGGCATAGCCGAGACTTTCAACGAAATGGGCGCGGCCTGCCAGGCCCAGGGCCTGCGGTTCCTCTTCCACAACCACGACAAGGAATTTTTCCCGGTCGAGGGCCGCCGCCCCTACGACATCTTGCTCGAAGAGACCGACCCCGCCCTGGTGGGCATGGAGATCGACTTCTACTGGGTCCGGAAGGGTGGGGGAGACCCCCTCGATTACTTTGCCCGCTTTCCCGGTCGCTTCGAACTCTGCCACATCAAGGACATGGACGCCACCCCCGACCAAGGCATCACCACCGCCGGGCAGGGCATCATCGACTTTGGGGCGATCTTTGCCCAGTCCGAGCAGGCCGGCCTGAAGTACTTCATCGTCGAGCAGGACAAGGCTCCCGATCCGCTGCGCAACATGCGCGACGCCTACGCCTATCTGTCGGCGCTGCGCTTCTGAGAGGCAGGTGGCTTTTTACTGTATTGCGATCCAGTCCATCAGCCACCCGGTCAAAAATCCCGGAATTCCGCGATTCGCTGATGACAATGACGCCATTGGCATCCAAAGAGGCATTGTCCAGCTGGGCGGCGCTCACCGGCGCAAACCAGGCAATCGGATCAAAGGTGATCTTGACAGGTCCCTTCTACGACAATCGTGGGATCGTCATTCTCATCCTGAATCTCTATTCCCAGATATACTGAGCGGTACTGGCCAGCCGGAATCTCCACGTTGACGGGTGGAGAAGCCACACCCGTCGCAAAATCAATGGTGGAAATCTGTTCATGGGTCATACTCACCGAAGGAGCTCCCTGCACGTCTCCATCCAAAACGATCTCGCGGATCACCATGAAACCAGAATCAAAAACCAGGGTACCAGCATCGGTTTTGTTGACGGTTCCTTCTCCTTTGTTGAGGGCAAACTGGAAGGAAAGACTGGCGTCGCCGTCGAAAACCAGATCCTGCTTGCCGCAGGCTGAGAAAAGAGCACCCAATAGAAGTACGGGAAAAATGGCTAACAGCGTTTTCATTTGAAAAAACTTAGGGTGAAACAAGGGTAAACATGGAGTCCAATGGGAATAGTACACCTATCACGCCAAGGCGTATTGCTATATGCCCCTCTGGGCTTTCCGAAGGATTATATGGAATTGCCCCGGGGCTACCCCTGGGCCATGATCCACTTCTTCCCAATGAATGACCTTACTGTTTCATGATGAATCCCAAACGGCAACACGCCATCGGTCTGTATATAGAAGGCATTCGCGATGGCAGGCCCAGAGAAGCCGTAGCCAAATACACCGGCGACCGCTACACCCAGCACAGCACCGGCGTCAAGGAGGGTCAGGCGGGTTTTATCGAATTTTTTGAGCCATTTCTCGCCCGCAATCCCCAGCGGGACATCCGGATCATTCGGAGCCTGGTGGATGGTCGATACGTCTTCCTACAGGTATATCAAACCCTGAATAACGGCGGGGCCGAGTGGGTAACGACCGACTTCTTTGACACAGATGAAAACGACAAAATCATCGAACATTGGGATGTTATTTCAACATATGCGTCCAGCCCCCCCTCAGGCCACACTTCGGTAGATGGCTCTACCGAGATCACGGATTTCGAAAAGACCGAAGCAAACAAGGCCCTTGTTCGAAACCTCATTCGGGATGGCCTCATGCGCGGAGGCGATCCGGCAAATCTATCCCTATACATCTCTGATAATCAATATATCCAGCACAACAATGAGGTCAAAGATGGCTTGGCGGCCTTTCAGGCCCTCGCCAGCGATCCGCAGCGACCGCTCCATTACGAGGAAATTGTCCTGATGGTCGGCCAGGGCAACTTCGTCGCGACGCTGAGCCGGGCCAACTGGAATGATGGCCAGATCAACCAGGACTACGCACAGGTGGACCTCTTTCGCATCCAGAACGGCCTGGTGGTCGAGCATTGGGACAATGCAGAGCCTGTCCCTGAGCACGCGGTAAACCGCGGCAAATTTTAGCCACATGGCTGGCTCATCAGCTTGATGAAAAAATCCGACTCAGGTGGATCAAAATCCACCCTCGTATAGTGTCAATCCCGGTGCGACCCAGAAAGAGGAAGAGTTGGGCCAATAGGACCAGATACACAAAATTCAGGTTCTGGTTGAGGATACCCACATCGACCACACTCTGGGTGAGGAAGGGAAAAATGAGTTGGAGCAAGCTCCCGGCCATAAGGCCGATGAGGAGCTGTATGAGAAAACGCTTGTATCGGAAAACATAGCCAAAAAGCATCCCAAAACCCTGGCGGGGGGCCACATCGTCGGCCTCAGTCTGCAGCAGGCGCGGGGTCGGTTCCACGATGAGGGCGATGCCCTCCATCGTCTCCGCCCTGGCATCGGGCCCGATCCAGGCCTCGAGAAACTCGGCCTGGCTGTAGGACAGCAAGCCGTGGCCGGGATCGGCTACATAGACGCGCCCCTTGCGGATGCGATACACCACCACAAAATGGTTTTGATGCGTGTGCACGATACAAGGCAGCGGGACCTCTTCAGCCAGCAGATCAAAATTAATTTTGACGCCCAGAGTGCGGAAGCCGATTTTTTCGGCGGCATCGGACAGCCGTCGCAGGGAGGTCCCCTCGCGCGTGGTTTCGCTGAGGCGACGCAGCTTGGGCAGCGAGATGCGACGGCCGTAGTGCTTGGCGATCATGCGCAGGCAGGTCGCGCCACAGTCCATCTGGTCGGGTTGCCGATAACAGGGGAAAGGTTTCACAATCAAGGGATAGCGTAGTGAACGAATGAAAAGGGCACCAGTGGCCAGCCCGCCACTTGGCGGGGATGCAGGCAGTCAGGACCGCCGGGCACGCCTATTCGGGCGCGCCGGTCAGAAAGGTTTCCTTCAGATAGGCGGCATACTCGGCCCGGGCAGTCCCGGACGGCTAACAACCAATTTCACCCACTACCGATTAGATAATGCTGAATAGTAGGCTAATAATAAAAAGAGATGTGTGTGCGTTCGGAGTCCAGATCAGGCGTGGGCACGCAGATCAAATTTGGTCTGATGATCCTTGATGATGTTCCAGATCGTGTTTTCATGCAAACCCAGACGATCCGCGAGGATTTTGATTACCTGGGTTTTATTCTTGTACAGGCCAGAGGCCATCATCTGCTCGTATTCACTCAAAACGGCAAAGTGCCGGATGGTCTTGTGCGAAATGAAGCGGTGTGTGATAAGATACTCTAGTATCTGCCGTACAGGCTTTTGGCCATATCGGCTCCTCCTGGAGTTGAAGTACTTGCGTAGCAGGTGGGTGATGAAGAGTTGATGGAGCATGGGGCAGGCAAAGGAAAAATCCAGAGAAGAGCACCGCGTGATAATCAAAACTAGGAGAAAGTTGTGGTGACTCCTGACACATTTCCAGCGCTTTGCTCAACGTTTTTCAGGCATGTCTCCAACCCATAAATCACATAAAAACCTGACTACCATCTTTTTGCTATATGCCTATTGCTCATTTTTTCGGACCAACTTGTGGTATTCAGCAGGGCTTGCCGGCGGAGGCTATGAAAGCCTATAATTTATATTATGTTAA
>RFHL01000160.1 GCA_003696875.1 Bacteroidota bacterium
AACTGCTTCCGCATGGGTGCAGCTCCAAGCTGCACCCATGCGGAGGAGCAGCCCGGAAACCGGGCGAGGCCTAGCCGAGCACCAATTGCGCCGCCTCATGGCCGGCTTGGCTGCCGAGGGCCACGCCCATGCCGCCCATGCGGACGGCGACGGTCACCCGTGGCGAAAGCCGCTCGATGATGGGCCGCTTACGGTCACCCACCCCGAGGATGCCGCTCCAGCGGCGGGCGATGGGCGCCGGCTGGCCAGGCAAAAGGACTTCGCGCAGCAGGCGCTGCAGCTCTTGCTGGATGGGCTCGGTGAAGCCGAGCATATCGGTGGTTTCGCCTTCCGGATCCAGGTAGCGGGCTCCGCCGAGCAGCACCCGGTTGCCTACGTTGCGGGCATAGATATAGCCTTCGCGATGATGAAAGCAGCCTTGCAGGCGCAAGCCGGGGACGGGCTCGGTGATCAGGACCTGGTTGCGGGCGGGCCGCAGGGCGAGTTGGGGCAAGAGCTGCCGGGCAAAGCCATTGGTCGCGACCACCACCGCTTTTGCGGTGCTTTCCCAGCTCTCGCCCTGGAGCCAAACCCGATCCCCCTGATCTTCCAACTGGCTCACGCTCAGCCCGTTCAAAACGGTAATGCCCACAGTGCGGGCGCGATCCAGCAGGGCGGCCATCATGGCACCGGGGTGGAGTTGGCCCTCGGTGGGCAGAGCGATGAGGTGATGGGTCTGCTGAAGGCCCAGGGCCCGGATTTCGCTGTCGGCAGGCCGGAAAAAGGCCTGCCCACCGGTCAGGGCAGACAGGCGGGCATTGGCGCCAGGTAGAAACTCCATGCAGGCGGCGTAGGCGGCCTCGTCCTCGGGGCCGAACCACTCGTAGCCACCACAAGACACATAGCGCAAGGCTGTATCCGACACCAGACTGCGGAGTCGTTTCAGGCCCTGCCAGCGCAGGGCGACGAGTTCGTACATGGCGTCTTCGCCATCTTCCCGCAAATCACTCAACAACTCGGTAGGGCTCCCAAAGCAGGCAAAGCCGGCATTGCGGGTGGAGGCCTCGCCGGGAAAGGGGCCACGCTCGAGGACGGTTACGTTCCGCTCAGGGAAGCGCTCCTTCAGGCTGAGGGCGGCATTGAGACCGGTGATGCCGCTGCCGATGACCGCGAAGTCAAGCTCCGCCAACCACTGGTCATACTCCCAAAAACTGAGGCTCATGGGTGACCCTGTTGCTGAAGAAGGGACCGCCCAATGCTTTCCTGACAACACGGAGGCAAGAGCTCCCGCGCCACCGGATCCGGATCAAAAAAAGTGGTGCTGAAACCGGCTTCGGCGACGGCTTCTTGCAGGTTCTCTTCGTCAGTAAGCCCGGAATTGTAGGTCACCGTCGCCTGGCTGGACTCAAAGTCCCATTTGGCCGCCTCCACCCCCGGGCTTCGTTCCAGGGTTTTGACGATGATGTCCCCGCACTCGGGGCAATTGCCTTCCACAAAAAAGGTGCGGGTTTGAGTCTCGCCGCCGCAGGCGAAGAGCAACAATAGCAAGGGAATCAGGAGGAATCGATTCATGGGGAATCAGGTTTTAATTGTTGTTCCAGATGCGGCCGCATGGGGGCGACTCCGGCCCCTTCTTGATACACCAGGCGCCCCCCGTACCAGCCTCCCCAGGCCATGAGGCCGATCATGGCCCAGAAAACCAGGCCAAAGGCCCAGGCCGTAAGGCTTTGCGGCTTTTTGACGCCGAGGTAGCGCCAGACCAGCAAGAGGGCAAAGGCCCACAAGGTGCCGTACCCCATCAGTTCATGGGTCTGGAGCAATTCCCGAATGGCCTCGGTCATGACGAGGCCAGCCTCGGCCTGACGGCCGCTGAGCGTAGCCAGCACCAGGCCGGCGAGACCGGCCAGATGAAGCAGATACCCACTGCGAGCCCAGAAGGGGTCCGGACTCCGCAGGCTCGCCAAATAGGCGAGGCCGGCGACAACCAGCAGGGCAAGCGGAAAATGGACCAAGAAGGGATGCCAGGGCATGGGGAAAAGAATGGGGCGAACCGGAGTCCATCAAAAATACGCTGCCCCCTGCCAAAAACAAAGAGGCCGCCCCAGGCGGGCGGCCTAATCGGCATAATAACCAGGCAATGGGCTTAGGCTTCTTTTTCTTCTTCGGCGGCCTCCTCGGCCTTTCCTTCACTGGCGCTTTCCTCTTCAGCCTCTTCGAGGGTGAGGTCGACCTCCTGGTCGACGAGAATTTGATACCAGCCCACCAGTTTCTTCACGTTAGAGGGATACACCCGCTCAGCGTCAAAATCAGGCAAAACCGAACTGAGAAACTCCATCAGCTCATCGTTGCTGCTTTTCTTGCTCACGGGAAGTTGGGCCCCATATTTCTCCTGGATAGCTTGCAACACATGGACCAGCGGCTCGGAATCGGCCTGGGTGTAGATGCTGATATCCATGATCTTAGACACCATCATGCTCCCCTTTACCCGCTGACGACGGGCTTTGGCATCCAGGGATTCGACGATGATGGCCTGATCGTCGGTTTTTACCACCTTGTGCAGGCCAGGCGCACCGGTGATTGCCACGACATCTTTGATTGAGACAGACATATTGGAAGGTTAGGATTGATCTCGGCAAATTTGGGCCATTAGCGGAAAAAACACAATGTAGAAAATGGAATTCATGCAGGAAAGCAGACAAGATTTAACGGGGAATTCCGTATAAAATACCGAACTTTACCAGTTCGAATCGATGGCAAGATGCCAGTCATCCTGTCTGAGGCAAGCAAAAGGTATTCATTTTGCACATATCCCCTCACAACGCAGCCACCGCTGCCAGCGGTTGGCCTCCCGACAAGATGTCAGCCCATTTGCTTTTCAAACAGCCAATATGACCTTTTTTCATTTCGAGAACGAAAATTTCCTGGACGATGACTTCCCGGTCATCTCTACCGCCGAAGAACAACGGATGGCAGAGGAGGACCTCCCGGAAGAAATCGGCATTCTGGCCCTGAAAAATACCGTTTTGTTTCCCGGCATCGTCATCCCGATCACCGTCGGCCGGGACAAATCCATACAGCTGGTGCGGGAGGTATACCGCAGCCAGGATCGCCGCATAGGCGTGGTGGCCCAGCGCGTCGTAGAGATCGAAGATCCCGAGACGGAGGATCTTTTTACCTACGGAACGATCGCCCGTATCCTCAAGCTCATCAAGATGCCCGATGGTTCGGTGACCATCGTCATTCAGGGACGCACCCGCTTTGAGGTAGAAGCCTTTACGGCTGAGGAGCCGTACTTCAAGGCGCAAGTCCGGCGAGCCGGGGATACCTACCCCGATCAGGATCAGGGACGGGCCCTCATCTACAGCCTCAAGGAAGAGGCCAATCGCATCATCGACCTTTCGCCCAATATCCCCACCGAGGCCAAGATTGCCCTCGACAACATCGATAGCCTCAGTTTCCTGACCCACTTCATCGCCTCCAACCTGAGCCTGGATGTGAGCGAAAAGCAGGAGATCCTGGAGATGAATTCCCTGCTGGACAAGGCTGAGCTGGTGCTCCAATATCTGGGCAATGAACTCAAGGTCCTGGAGCTGAGCGAGGAAATCCAGACCAAGGTCAAGATCGACCTGGACAAACAGCAGCGGGAGTACATCCTGCGGCAGCAGATCCGTACCATTCAGGATGAGTTGGGCGAAGGGGGCTCGGAATCGGAGCTGGAAAGCCTGCGCATGCGGGCCGAGGAAAAGATCTGGCCCGAAGAGGTGGAGAAGGTCTTTGAAAAGGAGATCAACCGCCTGTCGCGGCTCACCCCGGCTATGCCGGACTATGCCGTCGTCATCAACTACATCGAATGGCTGCTGGATCTGCCCTGGCAAAACTATTCCGAAGACAGCTTCGAGTTTAAAGAGGTGCAGAAAATCCTGGACCAGGACCACTACGGCCTGGAAAAGGTAAAAGACCGCATCCTGGAGCACCTCGCGGTGCTCAAGCTCAAGGCCGACAAGAAAGCGCCCATCATTTGCTTCTACGGCCCTCCCGGCGTGGGCAAGACCTCGCTGGGCAAATCCATCGCGCGCGCGATGGGCAAGGAGTTTATCCGGATTTCCCTCGGTGGGGCCCGTGATGAGGCCGAGATCCGCGGCCACCGCCGTACCTATATCGGGGCCCTCCCGGGCCGGATCATTCAGGGTCTCAAAAAGGCCTCCACCAGCAACCCCGTCTTCATGCTCGACGAGGTCGATAAGGTGGGCAACGACTTTCGCGGCGATCCTGCCTCGGCCCTGCTGGAGGTGCTCGATCCCGAACAAAACAA
Organism: Bacteroidota bacterium; assembly: GCA_003696875.1. Taxonomy (GTDB): domain Bacteria; phylum Bacteroidota; class Bacteroidia; order J057; family J057; genus RFHL01. Next base: position 4,292 of record RFHL01000160.1, read on the forward strand.
CACCTTCCGGGACAAC
>RFHL01000161.1 GCA_003696875.1 Bacteroidota bacterium
GATCCAGGATGCTCATCACATAGCCTTCGGCCTCCTTGACCCGCGCATCGAGCATCCCGATCGAAAGATCAAAAAGCTCGAAGGTGCCTTTCTTGAGCTCGTCATCGATCAGGTGCTCATAGGCACCCAGATTCTCCACATCCCGCTGGGTAAAAAAGCGCTTGCTGAAATCCATCCGTTCCAGATACTCGGTAAAGACCTTCTCTGAAAAGGAATCGTCTACAGGCTGGGGCTGATAATGGTAGTATTCCATATTCCGCATCATGAGCCTGAGCAGAATTTCTCCTTTACCTCCTTCGCTGTGATGATACAGCGTATAGGAGCTCAAGAGAACCAGGGCGGCCAGAATGGAGCCGGAAATCAGCAATCTTGCTTTCATAAATAGCTCGGTTACGATAAAAACTGCGAAAGAAAGGTTCCGAAAAGAAAACCCTCTCCAGAAAAGAAATGTTGCGCGGGGAAAATAAGGATTTTAGCCATTCTTATACAGCCGAGGAGGAAAATTTGCGCTTTTCCCACAATCATACCCCTGTATCAATCTGCTGTCTATGGCTTAATAGATGCCCCAGCTGCGGGCGGTGCGTGACTCGTTGTACGAATTTGCCTATTGGGGGTTGTAGGACACATGGGGCGATAGGTCGGATCATTCATCGAAAGGTATCATATTTCAATGAATAAAAAATTCTAAATGCCAACAAAACTTGCCTGCCTGCACGTCCGGTGAAAAGCGGCGCTCCGACGTGCGTTAAAACAAGAAAGAATCCCTATTCCCCTATCCAGAACTCACGGGCTATTATGTATATTGTGGCTTCATTTTGACCGAACGGCCCCGGCAGCATGACCTTTCTGGAACACATCAGCCACGATCTGCAGCGCGAATTTGGCGCGGGCATCTCCGACCTTTGTCTCGTGGTACCCTCGCGACGGGCGGTGGTCTTTTTGCGGCAGGCGCTGGCCCGTGCCTACCAAAGCACCCTGTGGGCGCCGCGTATGCTGGCCATTCAGGACCTGATCCGGGAGACCGACGGTCGGCGTTTTCCCGAGCCGCTGCGGCTGATTTTCGAGGTGTACCGGGTATACCAGGCCCGCATGCGGGCCGAGGGGAAACCCGAGGAGCGCTTTGAACAGTTTTACGCCTGGGGCGAGATGCTGGTGCGGGACTTTGACGAGGTGGACAAATACTGCGTGGATGCGAGCAAGCTTTTCGCCAATGTTCACGATCTCAAGGAACTGGAAGAATTTTTTGCGCTGGATGGGGAGTTGCTGAAAGCAGTGCGGTCTTTTTGGGAGACTATCCGGGTCGAGCCTGAGGCGCCCACCGAGATGCAGGCCCGCTTTTTGAAAATCTGGGCCATGCTCCAGCTTGTCTATGAAGACTTTCGCGCGGCCCTGGCCGCGCAGGATATGGCCTACGACGGCATGGCCTACCGGCAACTGGCCGACGACCTGCTGGCCGGAGAGCCGGTTTTTCCCAACTACAAGAAGCTGGTTTTCATCGGCTTTAATGCCCTCTCTACTGCCGAGGAGCGCATCATCGGGCATCTGCTACAAGCCGGGCGGGCCATTGTGTATTGGGATGTGGACCGTGCCTACTTCACCCCGCCGGAGGAGGCCCTCCGCCGGGCCGCCAAGGGGAGCCATCTCGCCGGCGAAGAGCCGGGCAAGTTTATCCGGGACTATCACGCCCAATGGCAGGCCTGGGACTCCCGGCTGGTGGTCCATGACATGGCCGCGGCTCCCAAACAGATCTACCTGAGCGGCGTGGCCCTGCACGTGGGGCAGGCACGGCATCTGGGCAACCTGCTGGAACAGAGGCCCCTGGCCCAGGAAGACCTCAGCCGCCATGCCGTCGTCCTGGCCGACGAGAACCTGCTTTTTCCCACCCTTTATGCCCTGCCGCAGACCGTTTCTCACCTGAATGTGACCATGGGCTTTCCCCTGCGGCAGACCCATGTCTACCACCTGCTGCAAAACGTCCTGGATCTGGTGCGCCAGATGCAACTGGACCCACAAGGCCGCTGGGTATTTCCCTACCGCAAGGTGCTGGAGCTCCTCGCCAATCCCCTGGTGCAGCCGGCGCCACAGGCCCATCAGCTCGCGGGGGAAATCAAGGCGCAAAACCTCCTCTTTGTGAGCCGGGACCGGCTCGTAGAGCAAGTCGCCTCCCCCCTGCTCCGGCAGATCCTGGCGGTGCCGCCCCTCCCCCCCGGCAGCGATCC
>RFHL01000162.1 GCA_003696875.1 Bacteroidota bacterium
GAGTTTAACTCGACCCGGATGGGGAAGCGCCCCTGCAATTCGGGGATCAGATCAGAGGGCTTGGCTACATGAAAGGCGCCGGCAGCGATGAACAGGATGTGATCAGTCTTGATCAGGCCATGCTTGGTATTGACAGCGGATCCCTCCACGATGGGGAGCAAATCGCGCTGCACACCTTGCCGGGACACATCGGGGCCACCCCGGGCCCCGCTGGAAACGGCCACCTTGTCAATTTCGTCGATGAAAATGATGCCGCTGTTACCGGCCCGGTCGATGGCTTCCTTGGTCACCGCGTCCTGGTCAATCAAGCGCTCGGCCTCTTCCTCAATCAAAAACTCACGGGCCTCGGCGATGGTCAGCTTGCGCTTTTTCTTCTTTTTGGGCATCATCCCACTGAGCATATCCTGCAAGCCATCCATCCCATCCATGCCCATGGGGCCGACAACCTGCACGTTGTGGGCCGGAACGGTGAGCTCAATTTCGATCTTGCGCTCGTCCAGCTCCCCGCGGAGCAGCTTTTCCCGGAACTTTTCCCGGGTGCGCTCATTGAGCTCATCTTCAGAGATGGAGCTGGGGTCTACCCCGCTTTCCTCGGCGTGGAAAGCCACCGGTCCCCGCTCACGGTTGCGCTTGCGCAGGGGGGGAATGAGAATATCCAGGATCTGCTCGTTGACGTTTTCAAGGGCTATATCGCGCACCCGATCTTTTTGCTCGGCACGCACGAGGTTCACGGCCTGCTCCACCAAGTCCCGGACCATGCTCTCCACATCCCGGCCTACGTAGCCGACCTCGGTAAACTTGGAGGCCTCCACCTTGACGAAGGGCGCCTGCGCCAGCTGCGCGAGGCGGCGGGCAATTTCCGTTTTCCCCACCCCGGTGGGGCCAATCATCATGATGTTGTTGGGAATGATTTCCCGGCGAATATCTTCCGGGGCATTGAGCCGGCGCCAGCGGTTACGCAAGGCGATGGCGACAGATTTCTTGGCCTCCGCCTGGCCAATGATGTACTTGTCGAGTTCCTGAACGATGCGGGCGGGCGTAAGGGTAGATTCCATTTATCGGAGGGGATAAGAAACAATAGCGTTTGGCAAAATAGAAAAAAGATGGGCATTGTACACACCCGTGGTGGGGGAGTCCAGACCGGAGGGACAAAAGCCCAGCCGCGGCCTTGGCGCTTCCCGCCTGGCTACGTATTTTCGTACAACGCAGCTCGGCTGCGGATGTTCGTATGTACGGGAAAGTGCGCCCCATGGCCAGCCCATCGCCTATGTATCTTCACGTGATCTCTTTTGATGTGCCCCATCCCCCTACCTATGGAGGGGCCATCGAGGTGTATTACAAGGTACAGGCCCTGGCCGAGCAAGGGGTGCGGATCTATCTGCACTGCTTTGACTACGGCCGCGGCCCCTCCGAGGCCCTGGCGGACCTCTGCGAAGCGGTGTATTATTATCCCCGTAAATCCATTTTCCGCTCCCTCCCGGTGCAGTATCCGCATATCGTGAAATCCAGGGCCTCCGAGGCCCTGCTGGAGCGCCTGCTGCTGGACGACATTCCCATTCTGTTTGAGGGCCTGCACACCACCTGGTTTCTGGCCCATCCCGAGTTTGAGCGGCGGGTAAAGGCCGTGCGCCTGCACAACATCGAATGGGAATACTACTACCAGCTGGCCCAGCGCGAGACCCGCTACGCCCGCAAGCAATACTTGCTGGCCGAGTCCCGCCTGCTCAAGGAGTGGGAAGAGATCCTCGTCCATGCGGACCACTTGCTGGCCATTTCGCCCAAAGATACGGCCTACTACCAGGAGACCTACCCAAACACGCGTTACTTGCCCGCCTTTCACGGGCACAGCCGCCTCGCGACGCGCAGCGGGCGCGGCGATTACTGCCTCTACCACGGCAACCTGGACGTGGCCGAAAACCACGAAGCGGCCATGTTTTTGGTCGAGGAGGTGTTTGCGGCCCTACCGCTCCCGCTGATTGTGGCTGGCGCCAACCCCAAGGCCGAGCTCATCCGGGCGATCAACAAACTGGACCATGTCCTGCTGCGGCCTAATCCCGGCGAAGCCGAGATGACGGACCTGCTCCGGCACGCGCATGTGCACGTGCTGCCGACCTTCCAGCACACGGGCATCAAGCTCAAACTCCTCAACAGCCTCTATACCGGCCGTTTTGTGGTGACCAATCCACCTATGATTCACCGCACCGGTCTGGAGTTTTGCGTGGAGACCGCCCATAGCCCGGAGGAGTTTCACGAGGTGCTTGAGCGCCTGTTCGCGGCCCCCTTTACCGAGGCCGATATGGCCCGCCGCAAGGTGTGCCTGGGAGAGACCTTTGACCCGGCGGCCAATGCCCGCCGGCTGATCGAGCTACTGCGGCAGCCTCCCTCGACCTGATCCCCCCAAGCATACTTTTTTCTCCCCAGATCCAATTTGCGGCTTCAGGACGTAAGTTCTGTCCCACATTGAGCCAGGAAAAGATCCCGGTGCAGGACACTTTACAACTGTAAATCAAACAAACTTTCAATCAAAGAATTCTCCCGGACCATGGGCATTGTCGCGATGATCATGCATCCCAGGTTTCCCACTCCTGACAGGAGTGACGGTAGTTCCTTTGACCCAAAAACCCGCAAACTGATCCATCTGATCAGTCTCTTTTTGGGGCTGACCTTAGGGATTCAAGCTCTGGGCTCGGTCATATGGTCGGGGACCCCCTTACTGTATGGCAGCCTGACCGGACTGATGGGTCTGATGTTAGGCATCACATATATCAACTGGCGGGGGCATCTGCAGCTCGCCCGGGTGAGCCTGCTGATTCTCATGGAGGTCGCCGTGGTCCTGGTGGCCATCCTGCTCGGTCCCCGGGCAGATATGTACGTAGGCAGCATTCTTGCGGCTTCCCTGCCCTTCCTGTTTTTTCCAGCCACCCCCAAAAAGTGGCTGATCTTCTTTGTCGCACTATCTATCCTGACGGGCATCATCCTTCTATTGGACTCACGCACTTATGGAGTGGGACACTACTTTTCTACGGAAGCCATCAATCGCTTTCGGCTGATCAAGGGAATCAACATTTCGCTTCTTATTTCTCTGATCCTCTATCATTTTTATCAGGAAAATGCCCGGCAGGTCGCTTCGGTAGAAAAGGCCTTGCAGCAAACAGATACCCCGGCCCGGGAGCTGAAGGAAACCAACCAGGAACTTGCTACGGCCCTAAGGACGGCCCAAGCCGCTACCCAAGCCCGCTCGGACTTCCTCTCCACCATGAGTCATGAGATTCGGACGCCCCTCAATGCCATCATCGGCATGTCAGATTTGCTGCATGATACGACCCTATCTCACGACCAAACGGACTTTGTGCGCACCATCTGAGTGGCGAGAGCCTCTTACACATCGTCAACGATATCCTGGATTTTTCAAAAATCGAATCTGGACAGGTATAACTCGAGCGGGAAGCCTTCCGCTTGTGTGCTCCGGCTGAGGACGCCCTCGAATTGATGTCCAGCCAGGCCTATGCCAAGGGTCTGCATCTTATTCTCGATGCCGCACCAGAGCTGCCACAGGAGGTGCTTGGCGACATCACCCGCCTGCGCCAGGTCCTGATCAACCTCATCAGTAATGCGGTCAAATTTACCCAGGAAGGAAACATCCATATCCAGCTGAATTTCAGCCCCTTCCATCCCGAACGGATTCATTTTTCGGTATCTGACACCGGCATCGGGATTCCGGCTGACCGCCTGCCCCACATTTTCGAAGCCTTTACCCAGGCCGATGCCTCCACGACCCGGAAGTTTGGCGGCTCGGGTTTGGGACTGACCATTTGCCAGCGCCTGGTAGCGCTGATGGGGGCCAACTGAAGGGGGAAAGTACGTTGGGAAAAGGGACTACCTTTTCCTTTGCCCTGCCTCTCCCTGCCATCACCACTGATATCGATCTTCCCAACAGCCTGGCAGGCAAAAGCCTGCTGCTCGCCGATGGCCACCCGGCCCATCGCGCAGCCCTCGTGCGACAAATCGCGCACATGGGCATGAAGGTGGCCGAAGCCCAGAGTGCCGGCGAATGCCTCGCCCAGGTGGTCCAGTTAGGTCCGGATGTCATCGTGATGGACCATGAGCTACCTGGCATGGCACCAGAAGAGCTGGCGCATGCCTTTCCCAAAATCGCCTCCCCAATCCCCTCTGGTGGTAATGGGGCCCCGCACGCACAGCACCCTTCCTACCCAAAAGCTCCAAGGGTATGTGACCAAACCGGTACGTATGGCCGGATTCTGGGATAGCCTGCAGGTCTCGTGGCGTCCCAGGACTTTGACCTGATCCTGATGGACATGTTTATGCCGGAGATGGACGGGCCAGAAGCCACCCGCCTGATCAGGCGGCACATCGACGTACAGGGGCGCCCGCAGCCGCGGGTGATCGCCATGACCGCCAACGCCCTGGAAGGGGCCCGCGAGGCCTGCCTTGCCGCCGGCATGGACGATTACCTTGCCAAGCCGGTACGCCTGCAGGATTTGCTGGCTATGCTGGCCAAGTGGTTTACTGTCTCGCAATCTCACCCCGTCTGAAACCCTACTCCAGGGTGATATCGCAATGGGGCAAGGCTTTTTGCAAGGCTTTCAGATCTGCCTCAGCCACTTGCCCTTGGCTCAGGATCACCTGCCTTAGGGCCGGCATATCGGCCAGGGGGGCCAGGCTATCGGGGCGCACCCGACGTAATGAGAGTGTCTCCAGGTGCCGCAGGCGCGTCAGGGGGCGCAGGTCCGTGACCTGGGTCTGGTCCAGCCCCAGCTGGCGCAAGGCCGGGAGGGCCGGCAGGGAGGCCAGGTTCGCGATCGCGGCTCCCCGCAGCGACAGCTCGCTCAATTGGGGCATACCCTCCAGCACGGTCAGTTCCTGGACCTGGGTATGATCCAGCCAGAGCTGCTGCAGGGCCTCCAGGTCCCGCAGGGGTTTGATGGACCCCACCTGGGTGTAGGGAAGCGAAAGGGCCTGGAGGCGGGTCATGTGCCTGAGGGGGCTCAGGTTGTTGACCGAGGTGTGGCCCAGATCCAGCCGCTCCATCTGACGCAGCTCGCGCAGCGGGCTCAGGGCCGATACCGAGGTATGGTGAAAAACGAGCACCTTCAGGTTTTCGTGATGCCGCAGGGGATTGAGGTCCCGTACCCGGGTATGATGAAAAATGAGCTGCTCCAGCCCCGTCAGGGGCTGGAGGTGATCGAGGCTATCCACCTCAGTATGGGCGCAAGAAAAACGAATCAGGGGCGATAGGCCCCGCAGGGGTTGTAGATCGGTGACCGATGTGTGGTCAATGGTGAGTGTCCGCAGCTGTGGCAGGGCGGCCAGGGGCTCCAGGTTATCTACCTGGGTCTGGACCAGGGAAAGGATTTCTAGCTGGGGGAGATCCCCCAGCGGACGCAAGTCGCGTACCTGGGTGCCGTCCAGATATACCTCTCGTACTTTTTGCATGGGGCGAAGCGCTTCAGCCACCCGCATTTTTTTTACGCGCACCGCCGTAACCGCCTGGACCTCCGACAGGCTTAGACGGTCGGCCGGTCGGGGCAGGCTCTCCCCTTCCCAGACCTCCACATCGGCACCGGCTTTTTCCAGATACGGTAGGGTCACCCGGCTCAGGCCCAGCTCGTGGTAAAACACCCGGGCCTGATCCATGCCCTTGAATTGGAAATCTGCGGCAAAAGCGGGGTTCTCCAGCGCTTCCTGAGCCAGGAAGTACTCCAGGATCGACTTGTGGGCAAACTTGTACTGCCCCTCGGCATTGCGGTTGAGGAGGGAGCGGCTCTGCATCTCGATTTCCTGGAGCTGGATATGATGCCGTTCGGCAAAGGGGCGGATTTGCTCCTTGGGCAGAAAGAGCCCACGCCGCACTTTGCGCTTCTCATACATGTCGAGGGCGATTTCCCGGGAAAAGCGATAGAGCTCCTTCCGGAAGGTATCCCGGGTCTCTGCCGGTACCCGGATGGCTTCGCGCTCAATCCACTTCTGAATCAGGACCTCGTACAGGTCGGCGGTGTGGGTATAGCCCCGCTGGGCCTCCAGCAGATCGTCGATATAGCTCAGGATCATGGGCCGCACCATCAGATTGGGCGAACGACTGATGATATCGCGGGCCTGCTGCCGCTTGCTCCGGTGCCACCAGCGGTAGTGGCGCCTCAGATACAGCATGATGTCTTTTTCGTTGAAGGGGGCCAGGTACAGCTTGGCAAAGGTCTGAAAGCCCTGGTGGCTCCCAAAGCGGGCAACTGGCGTCTCATGCGGCTCGGCCTCGGCTGAGGGAAAAAACTGGGTGCGGCAGGTGAAAACCACCACCCGGAAGTCCTGCACCTGGGCCAGGATTTCATCCAGGCGCTCGCGATAATTGCGGACGGCTTGCTGGTCCTCGTCCAGGCCATCCAGCAAGAGTAAGGTGTTTTCCGGATCAGAAATCTTCTCGATCCGCTCCAGCAGCCGCGGATAGCCCAGCGGCATGAGCATGATATCGAAACGCTGACTCCGGTAGCGATAGCGCCGCAGATACCGCAGGTAAAGGTTGATCATGAAAGTGGTCTTGCCCATGCCCGATCCTGCCAGCACGATGTAAAAACGCTGGTCGGTGGCTCCGGGGCGAAAGACCTCGTTCAGGAAAAAGGGGATCAGCCGCTGCCGGGCCGTGACCCGATTGGCGTGGATGAGCTCGTGATGATCCGAGGGGGGATTGGACTGGAAGTGCGTCGGAACGTAAAACTCCGTGGCCTTGCGGATGTCTTCCAGAGAGAAATAGGGGAACAGGTCTTTCTTGATGCGGGCTTGCTGCTGCCGGCGCATGCCCCACTTGGCCAGCCGCCATAAACCGGTCAGCACACTGCCCAGCAGGGTGAGGATCAGGATCAATATGGCGGTCTGGAATTCGTCCGAACCCGCCAGATTATCAAAGCCCAGATCTTCCAGCCAGCCCGCAATCGACTCCACCAGGTTTCCGTCCCATTTGCACAGCATAATTCCTTTGAGTAACCACCGGTGGGTTGCGAGACCGGCGATTTCGAATCTACAACACACCTCTTACTTTGCCAAGGCAGCACGCTTGTTCAACGAAACGGCACAGCTATACAATGGAGGGTGCAAGGA
>RFHL01000163.1 GCA_003696875.1 Bacteroidota bacterium
ACCTACCTCCACCAGGGATGAAGCCCGCTCGCCTCCCGCGCCGGGCGGCCGCCACCCGGGCCCAAGCCACATGGCCGAGATGCCCAGGGTCACCGAGGCGACCGCCAACAAGACCAGCAAGGTCGTCCGTCGCCCCAGATAGGGCGACCGCCAGCGGGCTTCCAGCCCCTCCCAGACTCGCTCTGGGGGGATTTCCTCAAATTGCTCGACTTGCTGGCGGATGAAGTCCGATAGGGGATCGGAGGCTGGGTGCGGTTTCATATGGTTAGGATGACAAGCGGTCAATGGTGGATAGAAGCCGGGCCAGGAGGGCCCGCGCCCGCGTGTATTGAGAGCGGGAGGTACGCTCGGAAATGTGGAGAAGTTCGCCGATTTCTTTGTGGGAATAGCCCTCGATGGCAAAGAGGTTAAACACGGCGCGGTAGCCAGGTGGCAGGGATTGGAGCAGCTTCATGATCTCTGCTGCGCCCATGGCCCCCAGTACCTCCGATTCGCCATTCAGGCTCCCCGGCAGTTCGGCGGAGAGGGAAATCTGGGTCACCCGGCGCTGCTCCTTGCGCAGGTAGGTCAGGGCGGTGCGGACAAAGACCTGGCGGATCCAGGCTCCCAGGGCGCCTTCGCCCCGGAATTGTCCCAGATCCTTGAACACCCGCGCAAACCCCTCCTGCAAGAGGTCCTCGGCCACCTCGCGCGAATCGGCATAGCGCATGCACAGCCGGAACATGCCCACCCGGTACGCCTCATAGAGCTGCCGCTGGGCCGGGCGGTGGCCCTTCAGGCAGGCAGCAATCAAGGCGGATTCGGTGGCGGTCGTTGCTTTCAAGCGAGGTGTTTATCCTATGGGTGCTACGTCACCGGTCTTCGCTGCATGGGGTGGGGAAAACAAACCAATTTTCCCTATATTTCTCCCTAATTATCACGCACAAAAAACCCTGAACTATGGTCAAGAAAATCCTGCTGGGCTTGCTCGCCGTGCTGGTGATCATCCAGTTTATCCGGCCGGAACGCAATCTGTCGAATGACCAGACTTACGCGGTCTCGACCAAGTATGAGGTCCCCAACGAGGTGGCGGGCCTGCTGAAGGTGGCGTGCAACGACTGCCACAGCAACCTGACGCGCTATCCCTGGTATGCCAACCTCAATCCCGTGGGCTGGATACTGGCCGACCATGTGAATGAGGGAAAGGAGCATCTGAACTTCTCGGATTTTACGCGACGGCCGGTGGCGGTGCAGAATCACAAGTTTGAGGAGGTGATCGAGACGGTCGAGGAGCATGAGATGCCGCTGGAGTCCTACACGGCCCTGGGCCTGCATGCAGATGCCAAGCTGAGCGATGCGCAGCGGCAGACGCTGATCAGTTGGGCACGCGCGCAGATGGATAGCCTGAAGGCCTGGTATCCGGCGGATAGCCTGGAATTTCGCCGGCGACGGCCGGCGGCGCAGGAATCACATGAGGAGGAACATGAGGAGCACGAAGAGCACGGCGGCGCGGATGATGATTGATCTGGCCGGTGTCGCCTACAGTATGGCCAGTCAAATTACCCCATCGGGGGTCCAATCGGCGTTGATCGCAGCGATCTGGTTGAGGACCTTGTCGCGGCCGCGGCCTTTGGTGGCAGACGTGGCGATGATGGGGGGCAGTTCTTCCCAGACCTTGTGCATCTCGGTTTCGAGGGCGCGGCGAAAGCTGTTGGCCTCCTTTTGGTTGGCCTTATCGGTCTTGGTGAGGAGGATGGTGAAAGGAACGCCTTCTACGCCGAGAAACTCCATGAACTCCAGGTCGATGGCCTGGGGGGGGATGCTGCCGTCGAGCAGCACGTAGAGGTTCATCAGGCTCTCGCGCCGGGTGACGTAGTCGGTGATCATGGTGGCGAAGGTGGCCCGCTTTTTCTTGGAGGTGCGGGCGTAGCCGTAGCCGGGCAGGTCGACGAGGTACCAGGCTTCGTCGATAATAAAATGGTTGATGAGCTGGGTCTTGCCGGGGGTGGAGCTGGTCTTGGCGAGGTCGCGCCGCTGGCAGAGGGCATTGATCCAGGAAGACTTGCCGACATTGGAGCGCCCAACAAAGGCGTACTCTGGAAGGTTAGGAGGAGGCAGCTGGCTAAACTTGGCACTGCTGACGAGGAAGCGGGCATCTTTGATCTCCATAGGTGGCGGTCCGGTTATTTCTCGTTAACTTGGCCGCTCGATTTAGGAATTGGCGGCGGCATTTTTTTCTCTGACCCAGAAGGCTATTCACGTGAATTCGGACAAAAGTAATAAGAACCCTCAGCAAATCGTAACGCCCTACGGCAAGGCGGACAGCAAGAAGCAGGAGGTCACGGAGATGTTTGACAGCATCGCCCCCCGCTATGATCTGCTGAACCATGCCCTGTCGCTGGGCATCGACATCCTCTGGCGCCGCAAAGCGGTGCGCCTGCTGCGGCCCTATGCGCCCAAGCGCATCGTGGACATGGCGACCGGCACAGCCGACTTTGCCATTGAGGCCTGCAAGCTAAACCCCGATGCGATCATCGGGATCGACATCTCCCCGCAGATGCTGGAAGTGGGCCGGGAAAAGGTCCGGCGCAAGGCGCTGGACCAGCTGATCACCCTGCAAGAAGGTGATTCTGAGGCCATTGAATTGCCCAACGACTCGGTGGACGCCATCACGGTGGGCTTCGGGGTGCGCAACTTCGAGAACCTGCGGCTGGGGCTGTCGGAGCTGCGGCGCATCCTGCGCCCGGGGGGCGCGGTGGCGATCCTGGAGCCCTCCTACCCTACCCGCTTCCCGATGAAGCAGCTCTTTTACCTGCACTTCCGGGTACTGACCCCCCTCATCGGTCGCCTGATCTCGGGCGACAATGCCGCCTATACCTATCTGCCCGACTCGGTGCGGGCCTTTCCCAATGGCAAGGCCTTTACGGACATCTGCGAGGAGGTCGGTTTCAGCAAGGCGGTCTACAAACCGCTGACCTTTGGGATCTGCTCGCTCTACCTGCTGGAGAAGTAAGCTGGAGTATGGGGCTTTTTGGGCCGGGGCAGCAGGGAATGGGCCCATCTGGTACATATAGTACTGACCGCCGCGCCGGGCAGATGTAGGATTATGACCAAAAAGCCCTGTTGACCGAGGCAGATAATTCTATCTTTGTGGCGTACGGAAGAGGCGACTTTTCCGTTAAGCAGATAGTTGCCAGCGGGCGTCTTTATGCGGTAGCCAATCATTATTTTTCCCAATCCCACCCTCTAAAAGCAAGACATTATCGAGCAAGCTTCTACCTCACCTCAATGCGAGATGTCTATGCTTACACCGCGTGTGTTTTTTGTTCTGATTTTTTCCAGCCTGCTTCTCGGGCTGGCACAACCTGCTGTGGCCCAAAGCTACGGAAACCGTCACCCCTTTGATTTCAAGCGGTTTAACCTGGGCTTCCTGATGGGGATGACCTACAATTCCTACAACCTCAAGGAGCAAATCAATATTGAGGAAGACGGAATCATGCTGCACCGCATTGAGCTGGTGCCGCGCTACGGACTCAACCTCGGGATGATCACCAATGCCAACCTCTCCCGCCGGCTAAGCCTGCGCTTTGTGCCGACCATTTCTCTGGAGCAGCGCGACTTCCGCTATTACTTTTCCGATGGCCCGCAGATGCGCAAGATTGAGGCCTCCTACCTCAACCTGCCGGTGATGTTGCAGCTCAAAACCGACTATTATCGCCGTACCCGGGTGTATGTGCTCACTGGCGGACAGATCGGGTTCAACCTGGCGAGCAACAAGCGGGTGCGCGATGACCTCACGCTGCTCAAAATCACCAATCAGGACCTGAGTCTGACCTTTGGCTTTGGGGTCACCCTGTACGGTGACCGGATCAAGCTGTCTCCAGAAATTCTCTATACCATGGGCATGGTCAACATCTACGAGCCCCTGTACACCACCCATGCCGAGGCTATCTCCAGCCTGATGAGTCAGGTGATAGCGATCAACATCAACTTCGAATAAGGCTATGCGCCTGCTTGCCCTGCTTTTCCTCGCTTGCTCCTACGCTTTGCCGGTCCTATCCCAAACTCCCCACGTCTTGTCACCGGGCGACTACTACGTGACGGCCCCCTCGGGCCTGAATGTGCGAGCCGATCCCTCTCCCAGCGCCGCCAAGCTGGGCAAGCTGGACTACGGGGCGCGGGTAAAGGTCGACTACTGTGCCTACGAGCTGATACAGGTGGGCAAGCTGGAGGGATGGTGGGCCTCCGTTTCGTTTGGAGAAACGGCTGGCTTTGTATTCTCGGCCTATCTGTCGAGCATTCCCGCTCCCCCGGCACATGTGTCGGCTGAAGCCTGCCAACTGGCCGGCGAGGTAGGTGCAGCCATCTTGCTGGACGACTACCTGAAAAGCCACTGGCCCCAGGCCGGAGCCGGCATGGCCGAAACCCTCTATTCATTTGGTAACCCTGTGGATGAGGAGAAATTTCGCAGCCTGGCCCGGCAGGAGCTATCGCCCGACCTGACCGTCTGGTATTATTCCAATTATGAAGAGGGTCGCACGACCCTTACTTTCCGGGGGGATGTTTTCCAGGCCTATGCCTGGCTGGAGGCCCGGCTTCGGTCCTGCCCCAGTGCACTACATCTGCTGGAGGATGCGCATTTCTTGCGCAACTCGGCTGACAAGGTCACCCAAATCGAGTCGGGGGACGGCGGTTGGGGCTTTTCGATTGTCCGCCTGGACGACTTTCGGGTTCAGCTGGGTTTAGGCTGGGGAGTTTAATCGGGGATCAGGGATTAGATGAAGCGGATCAGGGCGTACGAGGCAGCTTGCCCCTCCCGAAATGAATCCCAGAGCGAAAAAACCATCCTGTTCATCCTGTCCAAGAATTTGGTCGTTAAGAGCCCATAGCCCTATCTCCCCGCCAATTTCTTCGCCCCAAAAATATCCATTCCCTATTTGGACAATCCTAAATTCGGTGCTTACTTTTCCGCCGAAAACCCATTCCATCATCCTAACCCTCACGCTCAATGAAACACCTGTTTACCTTTCTGTTAGGCCTCCTGATTGGAGGGAGCCTGCTGGCACAACCCGTCTCCAGCTACCCCTACATTCAGAACTTTGATGGCTTCACGCCTGGTGTCCAAGGCTCTGGCAACGAGCCCAACCCTAATCCCTTTCCTGCTCCCTGGGAAAATGAAACAACCGACGATGGCCCCCAGGACTGGTATGCGGTAAGTGGGTCTACCCCTTCGGGCAGTACCGGCCCCAGCAGCGACCACACCACCGGCAGCGGGCTGTACCTGTACGTGGAAGACTCGGGCCGTGACAATGATACGGTGAGTGTGCTCTCCCCATTCTTTAACCTTACCAGCCTGGGCAATGGCCGCCTGGCTTTCTGGGTGCATAGCAATGCCAATGTCGCCGGGGCCTTCTATGGCGGCGACTCCAGCTACAACGACCTGAAAGTAGACTATTTTGACGGAAGCAGCTGGACCAACCTCGATTCCATCGGGGTTCTCGGCACCGGCTGGACCGAGCGGATCATCGACATTTCCGGCTTGCCTACCTTTGTGCGTTTTCGCTTTCGGGTGAACAACAACAACTTCGGGGACTTTGTCCACGACATCGCCATTGATGATTTCAGCGTGTACAACCAGCCCGACATCGACGGGGCCGTCATCCAGGCCTCCGCAACCCTGATGAGTCCCAGCGGATACACCCTGGCCCCGGTGTCCCAGGGCCCCAGCTATGCCCTGAGCGGAGACATCCAAAACCGAGGCCTTCAAACTCTGACCAATCTGGTCCTGAAGGCGGACTTTGCCGATTATGCC
>RFHL01000015.1 GCA_003696875.1 Bacteroidota bacterium
CGCCCTTGACCGGGCGCCCCTACCAATGGCATCGCATGCGGCTCGTTTTCCAGCGGGGCAAGGCCTTCTACCTGGAGTTTACGGTTCGACTTTTTTGGGCCCTGCTGGTTCGCCGGGCCGACCTGATCACCGCCAACGATCTGGACACGCTCCTGCCCTGTTATCTGGTGAGCCGTCTGAAGGGAATTCCCTTGCTGTATGACAGCCATGAGTACTTCACGGAGGTGCCCGAGCTGGTGCACCGCCCGCGGACACGGGCGATGTGGCTCTGGCTGGAGCGGCGGCTGTTTCCCCGCCTGCGCTGGGTCATCACCGTCAACGACTCCCTGGCCCGGGCCTACACCGCCCGCTATGGCGGGCCGGTCGAGGTGATCCGCAACCTGCCGTTGCGACAAGCACCACCGCCGACCGGGGAGCGGCCGGCCATGCTGCTGTATCAGGGGGCCCTCAACCTGGGACGCGGCATCGAGCTCATGATCGATGCCATGGCCTTCCTGCCGGCATATCGCCTGGAAATCGCCGGCCGGGGCGACGTGGAGGAGGCCCTGCGGCAGCGGGCGCAGGCTATGCCCAACGTCCACTTTCATGGCTTCGTGCCCCCCGAGGCCCTGCGGGACCTGACGTGCCAGGCCCGCCTGGGCTTTAGCCTGGAAGAGGACCTGGGGGCCAATTATCGATTTGCCTCGCCCAACAAAGTCTATGACTATATCCAGGCCCATACGCCAGTGCTGGTCTCTGACCTGCCTGAAATGGCGGCCCTGGTACGCGCCCACGGGGTGGGAGACATCCTGCCTGCGGATGCCCGGACGCCGCAGGAACTGGCCCAGCGCGTGCGGGCCTTGGTAGAGGAGCCCGCCCGCTATCGGGCGGCGGTGGAGGCTTGCCAGGAGGCGGCTCAGCAGCTTAATTGGGAGCAGGAACGGTCACGTCTGCTGACGCTTTATGAACGGGTATTTTCAGAGCAGTAACATTCGGGAAGAGGAAAGCTTTGCTTGAGAGATTAATTTCAGTACCTTCCGAAATCCTTTGGGTTGATTTGCTCCTCTATGGGCCTTTTTCCTCGTCGTGCCACGTTTGCTGCGCTCTTCTTGCTCTTGTTACCGTCTCTTTCTGCTCAGGACAGCCTGCGTACGCTGATCCGGAACAGCGCCGGTATGGTGCGTTTTGAGTGGATGTATCGCCTCGCTCAGGAAATCGGGCCAGACTCTTTGGCGGAGGCCCAGACCTTGCTGCACCAAGCCAGGGAGTTGGCCGAGGCCTCAGGTGATTATGGGGCCATCGCCCGAACCTGTCTGGCCGAGGGGGACCTCCTGGTCCAGCACCAACGGGGACTGGAAGACCGGCAGCAGGCCATCAACCAGTATCTGGAAGCCATCACCAATTGCCAGCAAATCGGGGACAGGGCTTGCCTGGCCGAGGGGCACTTCAAGGCTGGCCGTGGCTACATCGTTTTTCAGGAAAGTGAGCAGGCTTTGCTCAATCTCTTTAAGGCCCTGAGTCTCTATCAAGGCTTGAGAGACACGGCGGGTATGGTGGCTGCCAATGCCTATCTGGGTTTTGTTTTTCAGATGACAGGTGCACCGGAGGAAGCCATTTCGTACGAAACAGAAGCCCTGGAATTGGCCCGCCTTTCGGGGGCGGATTCTATGCAAGCCTTTATCCTTCTCAACATTGGCACCTTCCACCTGGAGCGCGAAGAGTATCCCGTGGCCGAGAGCTATCTGCAGGAAGCCTTGGCGGTGGGAGGGGATCATATGACCGTGCGCGATCGGGTAGGTACCCTCAATCGTCTGGGGGCCGCCTTACGGGCGCAGCATAAGTATCCCGAGGCCAGGGCCCGGTTTGCGCAGGCACTGCAGGTGGCCAAGCTGGGGCAGGACGATTATGCCCGGGCCGATACCTATCTGGAGTTGGCGACCCTGCATGAGCAGCAGAAGGCCTATGAGCAGGCGATGGCCTATCTGGACAGCAGCCTGAACCTTGCCAAAGCCGGCGGCTATGATCAGCTGTTTTTGGCCAATTATCGGGTGTATCAGAATGTCCTGCTGGAAATGGGAAATTACGACCAGTTCCGCTACGTGCGGGAGCGCTACGAAAGTCTCCGCGACTCTATCGAGGGACTGGAACTGCGCCGTTCGCTTCTGCGCCAGGAGATTCTCTATCAGAAGCGGCAGCAAGAAGACGCCCTGCGCATTCAGGCGGCAGAACTAGCCGCCGGGCGGGTACAGCTCTTTTCTGCGGTGGTGGTGGGCATCTTGCTGCTTGTGCTGGCACTGGTCCTGTACCGGCAGTATCAGCATAAGCGAAAAATCAACCTCCGGCTGGAGGAGCAGGTGAAAGCCCGTACCCGGGAGCTGGCCGAGGCCAATGAAGAGCTGGATACCTTTGCCTACCGCACGGCCCACGACTTCCGCGGGCCGGTGGCCCGCCTGATGGGACTTTGTAACCTGTTGCTAGACGATCCTACGGGGCCGGTCGCCGCCACCTATATGGACATGCTCAAGCGGGAGTCGGTCGGTATGGACCATATGCTGCGCCGCTTCATGGATGTGAACAACATCAAGCGCATTGAGCCCCGGGAGGCTCCGGTGGTCCTGCGCCAGATGGTGACCGAGGTGCTGGAAGATCTGAGGGACGAGGAATTTCCCATGGATGCCCAGTTGGAAATCGACATCGAGCCGGAAGCCACGGTTCGTACCCATCCGGATCTCCTGAAGGTGATCCTCAAAAACATCATCGGCAATGCCTTGGTCTACCGGCAAGGTAAGGGGACCCATGAAGTCCACATCATGGCACGGACCGACAAAAACACCGTTCGCATCCGGGTACGTGACAACGGCATCGGAATCCATCCCAACGTGGCCCCACGGATTTTTGAGATGTTTTACCGGGGGACCGAGCAGTCCACCGGGCTGGGGCTGGGGCTGTATGCCACCCACCTGGCCGCCGACAAGCTGGGGGCCGAGGTGCGCTACGTGACCGAAAATGAGCACGAGACCGAGTTCAGTGTGGTCTTTCCCTACAAAGGCTAGAGAGAGCGCCTACTCAGGCAAGAAATTTGTGTATCTTTGGTTATACCCCTCCTACAGGGGCATGATTGTGTATACATGATGCTTCGCTTCTACGGTACCGGGCTGAGCCCGCTGGTGTTCCTCCTTTTGCTGACTGCTTGTGGCAGGCCCCCCGGGCCTCTGGCCGACCAGTATCTGGTGATCCGGCAGGGCAACCAATTTGGCTATATCGACCGGGAAGGAAACGTGGTGGTCGCGCCCCAGTTTGCCTATGCCTTGCCCTTCTCCGAGGGGCTGGGCGCCGTCAATGTCGGCGGGACCGACGGCGGCGGCACCCATATGCCCACCAATGGCAAGTGGGGCTTCATCAATGAGCGGGGGAGCTTTATCATCAACCCGCAGTTTTTTTCGCCGCCGGAGTCGGCGCTACCCTTTGATCCGGGACAGGTGCAGCAGGTGCTGCACAAGGCCTATATTTTTTCCGAAGGCAAGGCCGCCGTTCGCACCCAGGATCGCTGGGTATACATTGACACCACGGGCAAACAGGTCTTGCAACCGGACCGCATCACGGCGGCCCGCCGGTTTTGCGAGGGCCTGGC
>RFHL01000164.1 GCA_003696875.1 Bacteroidota bacterium
CATGCCGAATTGAAGGAAGGAGGGTACAACGGACTACGCAGTATGTGCTTGCCTATCTCGCCTTTGCTTTGCCGGAGGAAAAATAGTAGACTAGCACATACTGCGTAGTCCGTTGTACCCTCCTTCCTTCAATTCGGCATGACATGAAGGCCCCTCCGCACCCGCCCAGGTATATTTTTCTTATCGATGACGACGAAATCACCAACCTCATTCACTCCACCCAGATTTCGCGCTTTGATCCGCACATAGAGGTACGGGTGCACACCGACGCGCAAGCGGCGCTGGAAGAGCTACTCCAGCTGCGCGAAGCGCAGCCGGGTAGTATGCCAGACCTCATTTTGCTCGATATCAATATGCCCGGCATGGACGGCTGGGATTTTCTCGCTGCCTTTGAAGGACATAATCTGAGTTGCCACCTGATGATGCTCACCTCCTCGGTTGATGACAAAGATCGGGAGAAGGCACTCGCCTTTACCTCGGTCAGTGGCTTTATTTCCAAGCCCCTCAACAGCAGCATTCTCCGCCAACTTATGGGTAAGTAGGGCACGCAGCCTCTGCCCTACTCCCAGCACCAGCTGAGGCCGCCCATCCACCAGCGGCCGGGCATCTGTGCGCCTAGAATGTCTTGATACTGAACATCAAAGAGGTTGGCCACCTGGAGCAGCAGCCCCAGCCGATCCCCCAAGAGGTGGTACGCCCCCCGCAGGTTCCAAACGCTATATGCAGGAGACAGCTCGGCATTGATGGCGGCGGCCTGATCGGCCGCCCGCACCTTCCATAACCCATTCAGCGCGAGGCGTAGCCGCCCCCGGGATAGGGCCGCATAGCCCGTCAGGAGGTGGCCAGCATGGTTGGCCAGGTACTTGGAGACGACCGGCTCGTCGTTGCGGGATTGCAAGAAGGTATAGCCGGCATGGGCATCAAGCCGCCAGTGTCCCCCCAGATACCGCTGCGCCCGTAGCTCTGCCTCCAGCCCCCGGGTCTGCAGTTGTGAGATATTCTGGGTAAAAAAATAGGTCCCGGTCGGATCCAGGTTATCATTGCGGAGAATGTCTGTCGCCGGGGTTGGTACGTAGTCGATCAGGTTGTTTCCCTGCCGCAAAAAGACGGTGGTACGTACTTGTAGCCCTGGCACCAGGTTCCAATCCAGGCCCAATTCATGGCTCCAGGCCCGCTCGGCCAGCAAGTCCGGATTACCCAGGTTGCGGCCCGAACTGACAAAAGGGAGCTGGGTTGAAATGAAGCGCTCGGTATAGTCTCCGGCCCGGATGCTGCGGCCACTCGCCCCGCGTAGCGTCAGCGCTCCGGCAGCATAGCTAAAGCTGATTTGCGGCAGCAACTCAAAGCCATAGTTTTCGTCCCAATCCCCCCGCAGGCTCCCGGTCAGATTGAGGCCCGGGCTTGGCTGCCAGTAGGCCATCGCGTAGGCCCCCAGGTGCAGGTCTTCGTGGTTTCCGCGGTCACTGCTGCGAATGGCCCGCCGGTCGGCTTGTCCCCCCAGGCCCAGGCTCAGACCCGGCGCCAGCCGCCGGGTGTGGTGCAGCTGTGCATTGAGGTAGTGCATGCGGTGCACATTGGCCGGGAAGGCTGGATTGAAGAGAAAACTGTCCTGGCTCATCTTGTAGCCCAGGTCCAGCTCGGTCCGCCCCCGGTTCCCTTGATGACTCAGCCGGACCTGCTGCCAGGCCTGCCGGGTCTGTTCCCGTGACTGATCCGCCGGGCTACGGGTATAAAAGTAGCGGGCGTTGAAGGTCCGCAGGTCATAGGCCGTCCGGGCCACTACCTGCCAACGCGGGGTGAGTTGATACCCCAGCGAGAAAGAGGCTGTACGCAGATCAAAGTCGTTGCGCAGGGTGTCGTTGAGCGGCTCCCCGGTGGCACGGTTGACGAGCAGGCCGCCCCCCACCCGCCAGCCATCAGGCTGGCCCAGAAAGCCCCCGGCCTGCGCACTCAGCAGGCCATAGCTGCCGCCCATTCCCTCGACCCGGCCCTGCCGGGTAGGGGCCACTTCCCGGCTGAAAGCCCGGGTGATGATGTGAACGACGCCGCCCACGGCGTCGGGGCCATACATAGCGGCCGCCGGGCCGCGTAGCACTTCGATGCGCTCGATCTCTGCCAAGGCTACCGGCAGGTAGCCGTTGAAGTGGCCGGTCAGCGGATCGTTGAGCCGCAAGCCGTCGATCAGGAATAGGACCTGACCAAAGGTGCTGCCCCGGATCACCACGTCGGCCTGGGCGCCAAAGCCGCCCCGGCTCTGTACCTCCACGCCGGGTATGTAGCGCAGCAACTCGTCTATGGAGCGGGCCGGCAGCAGGGCAATGTCCTGCGCGGTGAGCACACTGATATTCCGGCCGGTCTCGGCCCGGGTCTGGGGTAGGCGTGCCGTGGCAATCGCCACGGTGTCCATGCCATAGTTCGCCTCGGGTTGGGCCATGAGACCGCCATAGGCCAATAAAAACGTCAAGAAAAGTATCCGTGGAAACATGTTTTTTCGAGAAGTATAACGAACCATTCGAACTCTTTCAGCCCCATTGCTCACAGCAAATGGACAATCTCTGGGCGTAGCGATTCGGCCGACACCTCCAGCAGCGCCAGGGTCACTGGCAAGCTAAAGCGCCGGGGACCGGCGCTGCCGGGGTTGAGGTACCAGACGCCTTCGCGCCGCTTGATCTCGGGCTGGTGTGAGTGCCCAAAAACGACCATGCTGACCCCGGCTGCGACAGGATCCAGATCCAGGTCTTCGATCCGATGCACCATGTAAAAAAGATGGCCTCCCAGCTCGACGGCCTCGGTGAGCGGGAGCGCCTGCGCCCATTCGCCCCGATCCACATTGCCCCGCACTACCTGCAGCGGCGCTATTGCCCGCAGCTGGTCCAGGATCTCGGGCATGCCGGTATCACCGGCATGCAGGATGTAATCCACCCCCTGCAGAGCCGCCACCGCTTCGGGCCGGAGCAGGCCGTGGGTATCGGAGATAATGCCAAGCTTCATGGCGGCAAAGATAGCTCTTGGCCGGTATTTGCCCAGCTTTTCCCACGCAAATCCCGCTAATCCGGAATGGGGTAATACTCGTAGGCTCCCAGATCAAACGCATCTATCCGCAGGGTATCGGGGGCATTCCGAAAATCGTCTTCATAACCCGAAGCGCCTCGTAGCACGAGGGCACCGCGGTCCAGGCCGGCGTCGATCGCCGGGCTGAGGGTGTCCAGCCGGTAGTCTCGCACAAAAGGATCGTAGAACATCGGATCTTGATTGACCAGGCTGCTGCGCAAGTGCGGACGCACCAGGGGATCATTGTCTTCCGAAAGCGGCAGCAGGCAGTTTTCCAGCAGCAACTCGTCAAAGGGGGCTCCCTCAATGGTATCAAGAATAAATTCTTCCTCTTCGCTCCCCCAGATAATGCTGTTATAAAAACGGATATAGCTGGGGTAAATATCGGCTGTACTACCGTCAAAGGTCCACCAATTGCCCACCAGCACCTGAGGGGTGCGACGGGAGAAACGGGAGACATTGAAGTTGGCGAAGGTGGTATTGTAGAAAGCGTAAGAGCCCCCGCCCAGCGCCAGGAAGGTGCGCTGCTTACAAGTGTTGACGATGCAGTTTTCCATGACGATGGAAGGCACCGTCGTAGCATTGATCCCCGGCGCAAAGCCCAGCCCCACCACGCCGTGGGCGCCCATGTTGCGCACCTCGCTGTACTGCATCAGCAGCTTGGGATTGGGGGTAATGGACATGGAATCCACCTGTATGCCGATCAGGGCATTTTTTACCTGACAGTGAATCAACCGGTTGTCGCGGCTGTTTTTGCGAAAGCTGAGGCCCCGCCACTGGGCGGGATTTTCCTGATAGAGCGAATCAAAGCGGGAACCCTGAAACCGGATGGGCGCCTCGGGTGTCCCCTCGGCCACCAGCGTACCATCTACAATGAGCCAGGAATAAAGGGCAAAAACCGGAATGTCGTTGCTGTCCCGCACCCCGAATTTGTAGGGGGTAAAAAAGAGCTCCGTCCCGGGCAAAATGGTCACCGTCACCCCCTCGGGGATAAAGATCGGGCCATCCATAATAATCGGCTTGTCAGGCGTGAGGATGGTATCCCGGGCAAAGAAAAAACTGGTGGAATCCAGGCTGACAAACTCGCCTTCCTGCGTAAGACGCGCCTGCAGAAAATAGGCATCGATCACGCGGGCGCGCAGCAGCACCCGCTGGATTTCGTCTCCCACCTGGAACGCCAGGTATTCCTCGGCATAGCTGTCTTGTAGCGCCGAGCGCAGGTTGATGAACAGGTGAATGGAATCCCCATTGGCGATGACCACATCGGTCACTTCAGGCGCACGCACCCCGTTGACGATCATCTCAAATTCCGAGGCCGTCCCCATCTCCAGCCAAACCCGGGAGACCTGGACGGCCCGGCCGGTAAAGTTGGAGACGATCAGCCGCTCACTGGGCGTGAGCAGGGTGGTAAAAATGGAATCAAACTTGACAGTATCCGCAGAGAAACTCAGGGTGCCCTCCTCTACAGGATTGAGCGGGCGCTCGCAGCCACTCCCCGCCCAGAGGGCGAGCCCAAGCAGCAAGATTGGAATCAGGCGTTGCCACATGCTGCAAACCTACGGAGGGCCCCGCGCATTTCCCAGGGAAAAAAGCGGTACGCCCTACCTCAAAGCCCCCGCCCGGGAGCCGCCAAATGCCAGAGGCTGCCTCTGGATGAGGCAGCCTCTGGCATATGGATAAGAACAACAGATTAATTGCGGCGAATGGTGCTGGTCTCGGGCCGGCGCACGGCAGGGTTCTCCCGTTGACGCTGCTGCTCGGCCTGCTGGCGCTTTTGCTCCGCTTCCCGCTGCGCCTGGATCTGGCGCTGGCGTTCCGCTTCGCGGCGTTGCTGCTCGGCCTGCTGACGCTTTTGCTCTGCTTCCCGCTGCGCCTGAATCTGGCGCTGGCGCTCCGCTTCCCGGCGTTGCTGCTCGGCCTGAGCCTGACGGCGGGCTTCTTCCGCTTCCCGCTGCGCCTGGATCTGGCGCTGGCGTTCCGCTTCGCGGCGTTGCTGCTCGGCCTGCTGACGCTTTTGCTCTGCTTCCCGC
>RFHL01000165.1 GCA_003696875.1 Bacteroidota bacterium
AATTCCATATCGCCCTCAGACAAGGCCTGGACATAGCTTAGGTCCAGGACCAGGTTCTCGGCCCGGGTGGCCTCTATCTCATTCCATACTGCGACCAGTTGTGCCAGCCGCAGCGGCTTCTGCAACCAGGCGTACAGGCCCGGCCGGTTGACTGGGCCAGAGCTCAACCCCGAAATCACCACCAGCGGAACGCCCCTGGCCAGTGCCAGCATGTCCTCATAGTCGCCATCCGGCAGGTACTGATCCGAGAGAATAAGGTCTATCCTTTCGGTTTCCAGGAGCCGGGCTGCGGCCTGAATCGTTTCAGCCATGACCACTTGAAACAGCTCCTGCCCCGACATCAGCCGGGCAAAACCCATCCGGTCTATGCGGTCATCCTCTACATACAGCAAATGTTTCATTATGAAGCCTCTTGACTGATTTGGCTAATAAGGGAGTTGACTATTGGTCCAATAGTCCCGTATGCTGGCCATGGTCTGCAAAAAGTCAGGATAGCTCAGCGACTTGAGCATATAGCCCGCCACCGAATGACGGAAGCTCTCGATCCGGTCCTGTTCATCCTCTGAGGTGGTAAGGACCACCACCGGCACCAGCCGCAGCCGGGCATCGCTCTTGATCGCCTGCAAAAACTCCAGGCCATTCATCCGGGGCATATTGAGGTCCAGCAGGATGATCGCAGGCAAGGCATCCAGATGATCGCGCAACCATGCCAGAGCTTCCTCTCCATTGGATTGGATGACCAGGGGGTTGGTGATGTCGAGTTGCTTGAGTGCCTTGCGTACGGTCAGGACGTCTACATAATCATCTTCGACCAGCAAAATCGGCAGGTTTGCTTTCATCATGATCGGGATTGGGAGTGAATGGGGACGCCCTGAAGCGGAAGGGTCAGGAAAAACGTACTGCCCTGATGGGTCTGGGATTCTACCCAGATACGACCTTGATGCAAATGCACCAGCTTCCTGACGATGGATAGCCCCACCCCGGTGGCTTCGAGCTTGTCCCGGGGCTGTAAGGTCTGGAAAATGCGGAAAATGCGTTCGTGAAAGCGAGGGTCAATACCCGGGCCATTGTCTTTGACCCAAAACTGGCCGTAGCCGGTTTGGGCATCATCGGGCTTCCATCCCAGCTCAACCCGCCCCGCGGGCTTGTCCATATAGCGGATGGCATTGAAAATGAGGTTCTGGAAGATCTGATACAGACTGGTCCGGTTCATCTCCAGGGTAGGCAGGTCAGGCGGAACGATAACCTCAATGTGGGCGGGCACATCCAGGGCCTCCAGGACCTCGGCCAGCAGCGCCGTCAAGGGCACAGACTCCGGTTGCAGATTGACCCGTCCCACCCGTGAGTATTCCAGGATGCCGTCAATCAAATCCTGCATGCGCTGCACCCGGCCCTGGAGCAGCCTCATTTGCTCCTTACCTCCATCGTCGAAGTGCTCGGCATAGTCGTCTTCAATCCAGTGCGCCAGTGAACTGATCGCCCGCAGGGGGGCCTTCAGGTCGTGGGAGACGATGTAGGCAAAGTCCTTGAGCTCCTCATTGGCCTGGGCCAGCTCACTCAGCAAGGCCTCCCGCCGGGCCATCTCGGCTTTTTGCTGCGTGATATCCCGCACAAAGGCACTGAAGAAGGTACGCTTGTCCAGGTGGACAGGTACGATGCTGAGCTCGATGGGAAATACCCTGCCGCTCTGATGCAGGCCTTCGATTTCAATGCGCTGATTCAAGACCCGGGATACCCCCGTCTGATGGTAGCGCCGCATCCCCTTGCCATGCGCCTCCCGAAAATGAGGTGGGATGATGGTCTCTGCCAGGCTTTTGCCAAGGATCTCAGCCCGGGCCCAGCCAAAGATCTCCTGGGCCATGGCGTTCCATTCCTCAATGAGGCCCTCCTCGTTCACAATGATCACCCCATCCAGGGCCGACTCCAGGATGGTGCGGGTGCGGGCTTCGTTTTCCTGTAGCTGAAGCAACAGCTGGGCTTGTCGCTGTTCAGCAGCCAGCTCGTCGGTGATGTCTCGCAGCTGTACCCGGGCCCCGGCATAGGTGCCCGCCTTGATGATGGCGGTAGCACTCAGCTCCACCTCCACCTCCTGGCCATCCCGGCGCTGCAGGGTGCAGCGCACCCGGCTCAGGACGCCTTCCCGCTGCAGGGTGGCAAAGCGCTCCTGCGGTTTTACATCGGGACGAAGCGAAAAAAGATCCAGAAAATGCAGCCCCGAAGATGGCGAAGATTCCTCCACGGCCAACAAATTCCGAGCGGCTTTATTCAGCGAAACTACCTCTCCCTGGTCATCGACCATCAGGATGGCATCATAGACATGCTCGTACAAGTCGCGATAGCGCGCGTGACTCACGTCCAGCTCATGCGCGTAGCGGATGCGCTCGGACAGCTCCTGCTCATAGCGGCGATGCGAAATGCTCCCCTCCAGCGAGGTCGTAAGTTGCAGGAGTACCTGCCGTAACTGATTGGCTTCTCGTTCCCTATAGGCTTCAGAACGCACCAGGCTATGCATCTGCAAGAATCCAAGCTCACCCAGGGGCAGCAGCCACAGGACCCCTTTCTCTCGGAGGGAAGAGGGGACACACTTCGCCCAATCCGGATCAGATGGCAGCAGAGAAATCCCCCCCTGC
>RFHL01000166.1 GCA_003696875.1 Bacteroidota bacterium
AGGCCGATCTCGGCGGCCATGATGGCTTCGGGGCCGGCGCCCTCGGTATGCAGCTGCATCAGCCGGGCCACATCTACCTGATGGTGGCGCGGCGTCTGGTAGCCCAGGGCCTCGACGAGCGAGGCGCGCATCACTTCCAGATTCCGGTTTTCGCAGAAAACCAGAGGGACGATCAGCCAGTAGTTGGCAGTGCCCACGAGGCCATTGGCGCGGTGATAGCCCTCGAAAGTGCGCCCCTGCCAACGACGGGTATCAGGGGCGTTCCAACTCGGCGCGGTCTTGCGCAGCTCATAGCTCCCGGCGGCGTGGGTAAGGTTTTGGGTAGTGATGAGCCCTCCCAGGGGAATCGCTTCGGTTGCCCGGCCCACCAGCACCCCATACATGGTGACGGGATCTCCCGGCGCAAAGGCTCGGGCGGCGAATTTGTGCTTGAGCGGGATCCGCTCGGGCAGGGTATAGCTTTCACCGTCAAGGGTCACGGTGTGACCGGCGGGCAGGTTGTCGAGGGCAACGATGAGGGTGTCATCGGGGTGGACCTTGAGGATCGGACTGGACATGGGGCGAAGGGTTGGGAGAGACAGAAGGTCGAGAGAGAAGACGGTGAGGACAGTGGGTTTCCCTGTATGCTCCAATTTCCTATTTTTCCGGACAGGCTCTACGCCAAGCTTTGCACAGAGGAGATGTCAGATGTCAGAGGTCCGACGTCAGAGGTCAGGCGTCGGATGGGAAAACCGCCATGGAAGCTTTGATCGTTTCGAATACCCACATTCCTTGCTATGTCTACTGATTTTGCTGGTACGGTCGCAACCGCGGCCACACGTATTGCGCCCCATATCCTGAAAACGCCTTTGGAGTATTCGCCTTGGCTAAGCCGTGAGACCGGTGCCGAGGTCTGGCTCAAAATGGAGCATCTTCAGATTACGGGTTCCTTCAAATTACGGGGAGCGGCCAACAAGCTCCTCTCACTGGATGCAGCCCAGCGGGCTGCGGGGGTGGTGACGGCCTCGACGGGCAACCATGGGGCGGCAGTGGCCCATATCGCGGCCCAAACCGGCGTACCGGCCACGATCTATCTACCCAGGACGGTCCAACCGGCCAAGGTGGCCTACCTGTCGCTATTTGAGGTAGAGCTGGTCTATGTGGGGGAGGACTCGGTCGAGGCCGAAGCCGCCGCCCGCCTGGCGGCAGCGCAATCGGGTCGGGTCTTTGTCTCGCCCTATAACGATGCCGAGGTGATAGCCGGGCAGGGGACGCTGGGGCGGGAAATCCTGCAACAGCTCCCGGAGGTCGAGGCTGTCTGGGTGCCCGTCGGCGGTGGGGGCCTTAT
>RFHL01000167.1 GCA_003696875.1 Bacteroidota bacterium
CTCACACAGATAGATTCCCTGCCAGGTCCCCAGGTTTAACCGATGGTTGGTAATCGGCAGGGACAGCGAGTTGCCCACCAGAGCAGTTTTGATGTGGGCGGGCATGTCATCTGGCCCTTCCAGCGTGTGGGTATAATACGGCGCCTTTTCTGGAACCAAATGGTTGAACGTCGCCTCGAAATCTACCCGGACGCTGGGGTCAGCGTTTTCGTTCAGGCTTAGTCCCGCAGAGGTGTGCTGAATAAACAGATGGAAAATCCCCTGCTCCGGCCAATCGGCTATCTCTCGCATCACCCGATCGGTGATCAGATGAAAGCCCCGAGGGTAGGGAGGAAGGCGAAATGGGTATTGTTTAATCATATAGAACTGTTGTTTGCTCTTGGCGCTCCGGCGCATGGCTAATTCCCAAATGGCTCACCACGCTTTTGATCTCTCCGCTACACGCAATCCGAAAGGCATGACCCTACAGTTTCCCCCGTCCCTTTTCAAAGTTCTCCCCAGAAAGCGTCCAAGGACGAAGGACGCGGCCCCGGACATAGCCCCGCGGGGGGAGAAGAAAATTCTGGCTCCCACCTATCTGTCCATTCTTATGGATCTTTCTGAGGTGAATGAGGCCCAAATCAAGGCCGGCACCCGCTTCAAGGAAGATCTGGGACTCGACTCCCTGGATATGGTCGAGATGGTTATGATCTGCGAAAAGGAGTTTCACGTAATTCTTGTCGACCAGGACTGGGTCCGCTTGCGGACTGTGGGCGAGTTTTGGGACATGCTCAACAAAAAACGCCGCGAACGGGCTAACTAGCCCGTCTCCCAATAACATTCCCAAAGGCCGCTGCTACGAGCGGCCTTGTGTGTTTTGGCCCCCGTCGGGCGGCTATCCCGCCCTAATATTTCAGCCAGTAATACAGGGTCTTCAAGTATTCGTTGTTGACCATGATCAGGCCATGCTCGCTCTCCCACCAGGCCTCAATCGTATAGTCGACCGGATCGGCTCCCTGTATGACCACATCGATACCGTTGGATTTGAACTTATTCCGGAATACGGATTGTAGGCGGCGGGTATGGAAACGGGAAGAAATGATCATTACCCGGGAGAAGTCCTCCCGGAGGCTATAGCCGAGAATTTCTTCTGATTCTTCCCAGGTACTTGTACCCCGGGACAGCGTGCGGACTGCAGCGCTGTCGATACCCAACCGGAGTAGGGCCTCCCTCCCCAACTCTGCATCAGGCAGGTCCATGCCCAGCGCTTCAAAGCTCGGATTGATATAGCTCCCCGTAGTGATGACCAGCGGTGTGAGCCCCCGTTCGTAGACCTCCATGGCTTTGGGACTCCGCTCATAGGCCTGTCCGGATAGCACAAAGGCGGCATCCACCTGCACCGGGGTATCTTCCTTGATTAGAAGGTGGCCGGCGCCTCGCATGATGGGTTTTCGGAGCAAAAACAGCAGGCCACCCAAGACAGCGACCACCAGCAGCGTACGCAACAAACGACGGAAAAAGCGCGACATGGCAATGGGCTTAAACAAAAACCAGCCGGTCCCCTTCCGGGGACCGGCTGGTCAAGTTATAAAATTCCTTACAGCTTGGTGCAATTCATGGTGCAGGATTCGCCCCCACCGGAAAAGTTGTAGGTATAGTTGATGATCAACAGGTCTCCGTTGATTGACCCACTCCCATTGACTGAAAGCGCAAAGCCCCCGGAGCTAATGTTCTGGTTGGGGATTGAGATGGAGTTGCCGTTGACGGTGCCGGTCACGCTCTGGCCAAAGTCGCCCAGGTTGTTGATGATGACGGCATTCTCGGCAGAGGCAGAGGCGGTCACCGTGATCTGGAAGGTGATGTTGCCAGAGGGGCAGGACTCATTGACCTGATAGGTAGCAATAAACTTGTCGCGGGAGGGGATACATGAGCCATCATCCTTGGTGGCTTCGGCATCGTAGTTGTCAGAGTTGGGGTCAGTACAGCCCTCGACGGCACAGCTCGTGAAGGTCGTAGTGGTGAGGCCCAGCAGCATCAGCATCAAGACGAAGAAAATCGGGTTTTGTGTGGTCTTCATTGCAATGAATTAAAGAAGAGAAGAAAAGGAAGAAGGCGGCAGGAGTAGGAAATAGCCCCTCAGTATATAGTCGAAGGAGGGGAAACGTCATCAACCCATGTTTCCAGAACGCGTTCCCTATCCAAATAAACGCAATCTCTGGGAGAAAATTCCCCGGGTTTTCCCCGAAAAACGGCTTACCCCAGGCAATTATTCGGCCTCGGCAAAGTGCTGGTGAAAACGGGCGATGGTATCGATCCCAATCAGATAGTTAAAAATACCGTAGTGCTCATTGGGGCTATGGATGGCATCAGAATTCAGACCAAAGCCCATCAGGACCGTATCAACCCCGAGGACCTCCTGAAAGAGCGCCACAATGGGTATGGAGCCTCCTTCGCGGGTCGGAATAGGTGTCTTGCCAAAGGCTTCGCCCATGGCCTTGGCCGCCGCCCGATAGCCGGGCGTCTCAATGGATACCGCGGCGGCTTGGCCGCCGTGATGGGGGGTAACCGTCACTTGTACCGTCGGCGGAGCGATCTTCTCAAAGTGCGCCTTGAAGAGCTGCGTGATCTCTTTATGATCCTGATTGGGGACCAGGCGCATCGATATTTTGGCCGAAGCTTTGGAGGGCAACACCGTTTTGGCGCCCTCGCCGATGTAGCCGCCCCAAATACCATTGACGTCCAGCGTCGGGCGTATCGAGGCACGCTCGGTCGTGCTATAGCCGGCTTCGCCCCGGGTGGCCTTGATGCCCAATGCGGCTTGATAGGCCTCCTGGTCAAAGGGACGTTTGGCCAGCTCCTTGCGTTCGGCCTCGCTCAGGTTTACGACCTTGTCGTAAAAGCCGGGGATGGTGATCCGGCCGTCTTCATCTTTGAGGGAGGCGATCATCTCGCACAGCACGTTGATAGGGTTGTCTACTGCCCCGCCATAAGTGCCGGAGTGCAGGTCCCGGTTGGGGCCTACCACCTCGACCTCGACGTAGGAGAGTCCGCGCAGGCCCACGGTGATAGAGGGCGTATCATTTGCGATCATCGAAGTGTCCGAGATCAGGATGATATCGGCCTGGAGCAGATCCTGATGGTTCTGTACGAAGGGGGCGAGGTGGGTGCTCCCCACTTCTTCTTCTCCTTCGATAATAAACTTGAGGTTACAGGGCAATTCCCCCATCTCCTGTAGCAGTTCCACGGCTTTCAGGTGCATATACACCTGTCCTTTGTCATCGCAGGCCCCACGAGCATAGATCTTGCCGTCTTTGATCACCGGATCAAAGGGAGGGCTGTGCCAGAGGTCCATGGGATCCGGCGGTTGTACATCGTAATGGCCGTATACCAGTACGGTCGGCTTGTCTTCGGCCACCTTTTTCTCGGCAAAGACAATGGGATGTCCTTCTGTTGGAAAAATTTCGACCCGATCCATGCCCAGCGCTTGAAATTTGGCTTCCAGCCAGGCGGCAGCCCGTTGCACATCGGCCTTGTAAGCCGAGTCGGCACTGATGCTGGGGATTTTCAGGAAGTCAATGACTTCGTCCAGGAAACGTTGCTGGTGCTGGTCGATATACTGTTTGATCGCGTCCATGAATGGCGGGTTGGGTTGATAGGAATTCATCAAATGTAGCACATAAACCGGCATTTTCGAAGCCTTTCCGCTCAGGATTGGGGGAAAGAGAGGGGGTTACAACTGCTGCCACTTGACCACCTGCGTCTGGCCGCGCCGGTCCATTACCCGGACCAGATAGAGTCCAGGGGGTAGGGGGGGGAGCGAGGCCTGCCAATGCTGGCGGCCCTGCCGCTGCCAGGGCAGCGGCAGGAGGCGCCCCTGCAGGTCATACAGTTCAGGGGCGGTGACAAGGTCTTCGGC
>RFHL01000168.1 GCA_003696875.1 Bacteroidota bacterium
GGGCTGAAGCAGCCCTGCGCCGCGCGCTTTTGGTGCAAAGGCTCAGCCGGAATCGGTTTGGATGTGGGGGGGATTCCTTGCACTTTTGGGGAGGTGGCAGGCCCCGGATAGGGCAGTCCCCCTCCCTGCCAAGAGGGTTATTTCGCCTTCGGGAAATGTATATACGAACCTAACGTCCTTCCCCATGAGAAAACGTCTCCGCTCCTTTGCCATACTAGCCCTGCTCGCCCTGGGCGGTAGCATGATGCTGTCTGCCTGTGCCATACTGCGGGGAGATCCCCGCAAGAATTGCAACCATCCCCAGCATGGGCAGTACATGCTGGAGCAGCACAAGAAGCGGACAGGATTTTAATCCCGCTTCTGGATCAGTTGAAAGGCAGGCCCCCGTGGGCCTTGAACACGAAGCAAGTAGCTCCCGGCTGGCAATCCTTGCACCGATAGGCTAAAAGGGGCCAGCCCTTGATCCAGTCGCAACGCGTGCCCCTGGAGGTCATACAAGCCGACCGCTACCCGATGCCCTGGCTGCCCATCTATGTGCAGCACATCGTGTACCGGATTGGGGAAAGCGCTGAGGCCATAGGAAGCCAGGTTTGGCGCCAGGCCATTGGTATGCTCCGATACCGGGATGCGGGCCGGGAGACTCTGCACCTGCACGGGCCGGCCTCGCGCATCAATGAGAGTGATTTCACCAAAATCCAGGTCCAGGGTATCGATGCCACTCTGCCGGGCGATGTCATCAATCATGACAAAGGTAAACTGGGCTATCTGTCCCTCGCCCGGGACCATGAGCTGATCGGTGCGGGTAATCGCAGCGGGAAGGGCACCATCGCCGTAAAAATCCCGGCTGAAACTGAGCAGGTTGCTGCCCAGCCAACTTACAGGTGCGGCAAAGTTTGCGGAAGCCGAATCAATGAGTTCCGGTTCATACTGAATGGTAAAGGCCAGGCCGTAGCTGCTGTCGGCCGGCTCGGCCGGTGTGCCGAGCATGATGGGCAAAGTGACCTGACTGCCGGCCGGAACAGGCAGGCTCAGTCCCGTGGTATCAAAGTACAGGAACGTACCGGTCTGGCTGGTAAGCTGGGTTTTGTTGTGGGTGAGCCCATAGTTGAGGGCGATGGCGAGGGTGTCGGCCAGGTCGATCAGGCCGTTGCCGTCCGTATCACCAAAGGCGGCTTGCAGGCCGCCGCTGCCGGGCAGGGTGTCGCCCCAGGCGGGGGCGCTTTGGCCTGCCCAGTCCAGGTTGGCGTTGGGTCGGGCGGGACCATTTGTCCCAAAAAGGAGGCCGAGGCTCAGAATGTCCACATTATTTGCAAGGAGGTCATTATTGGCGTCGCCGGGCCACACGCAGTTTTCGCCTATATACAGGCCGGTCGTGCCTGAATCCGTCCCACACAGATTACTCACGATCAGGATCGGCTGGAACAGGCCCGTATCCAGATAGGTATAGGTGGGCGAAGGCTGAATGCTGGTACTCCCATCCCCAAAATCCCAGAAGTAAGCCGCCGGGATAGATTGATTGGTAAATACGGCCACCTGGCAATCGATCAGGGTGTCGGTAAAGAGGGCAATGGGAATGTCAAATACTTCGAAGTCGAGGGTGGCAGTATCGTCACAGCCCGTATTGCTCGTGACCGTGAGGGTCACCGGATATACCTGGGCCTGGCTATACACATGCGTAGGGTTGGGGATGCTGGCGTTGACGCCATCGCCAAAGGACCAATCCCAGCTAATGAGGGTATCGCTCGCGAAAGAGAGGTCGCTGAAGACAAGCGAGCTGCCCACGCAACCAAATGAGTCGGCCTGGAAGGCCGCCTGCACCTCATGAACCAGCAAAAACACCGAGTCCTGATAGGTCCCGCAAGCCTGCGAAAAGGCCGTGAGGGTAACCATTTTGGGGCCGGGCGTGCCGTAGGTCACAGGACTGGGCAGGGTGTCAAAGCTTATGGCCGGGATGGCCCCGCCCCCAAAGTTCCATACCAATGAATCGGGAAAGCTGTTTTGGAGAGAAAACGATACCGGCACCCCCAGGCACTGGTTGCCAGGGGGGGAGATGGTCGCCGGTGTCTCCACCGCAATCAGCACTGAGGCCGAGGCTGTATCTCCCAGTGAATCGGTAACAATCACGGTATAGGTGGTGGTACTGGTAGGATTGGCAAAGGGATTGGCCAGGGAGTCATTGCTCAGACCCGCGGCAGGCAACCACTGATAGCTGAGCGGCAAGGCCGGCGTGCCGCTGGCGACAGAGACATTGAGAAAAAGGCCGGGACCTCCGCTACATATGGTCGCCTGGGGAGGGGTGATGCTGAGCGAAAACGTGGGCTGCGCATGCAGCCCGCTGGGGGTCACCAGGCCCCCTAGCGCCCAAGCGCAAAAAAACAGAACAAGAGACGTGCGAAGCTTCATGACAAAACAGGTTCGGAAAAGAGTCGGTCGCGAATGCGCGCCTTCAAAGTCGCTATCCTTTTCTACCAGAACAAGTACAATTTCCCTTACTTCTTGGAAAAAGGAAAAAGCTTAACGTTTTTAATCCTTTGTAAAACAGTTAGTTTTAGTGTAATTCTTTCCCTTTTTCTGAGTGTATGGAAAACGCCCGTCTGGTTCGCATCATGAATTCCCTCAGCCCGGGTAGGCTTCGGGCCTTTAGACGCTATGTCGCCTCTCCCTTTTTTAACCGCAATGCCCGCCTGGAGGCGCTTCTGGATTGGCTGATGGAGCACCTACCCGCCCCTCCGGATGACAAGCCCGCTATCCACCGGGTGTTGTTTGGCACAAAAAAAGCCTTTGACGAACAGAGGGTCTACGACCACTTCTCTGCCTTGCTTCGATTGCTGGAAGGCTACCTGAGCTGGGAAGCGGTGCAGGCCGATCCCTTTGTACCGTTGCAGCACCTGACCGCCTACCTATTGGAGGCGGAAGAGGGGCAGTTTGAGCGCTATCACAAAAAACTGCGGCAGACCCTGAAGGCTCGGCCACATCGCAACAGCGGCTATTTCCAGCAGCGCTACCAGACCTACTTGTTGGCCGACAGCTACTTTGGCCGGCAGCAGCGGCGGGTATATGATGAAAACCTGGCTGAGGCCGAGGCCAGCCTGGACACCTACTATCTGGCCGCCAAACTGCAGCACGCTTGCGAGATGCTGAATCGCAACAACATCATCAACCGGCAGGACCGCCCCCAGATGATGGACAGCCTGGAGTCAGAATTGACCCGAACAGACAACCCCTATCGGGAGGTCCCCGTGATTCGGATATATTTTCTGATTTATCTCAGCCTTAGCCAGCCAGAGGAAGAGGCGCATTATGAGGCCTTGGTGTCGTACCTGCAGCAACATGCTGGCGACTTTACGCGGGAAGAAGCCTACGCCATGTACGGCTATGCCCTCAACTACTGCACCCGGAAAATCAATGAGGGGCAAGGGCAGTATTTGGAGAAAATCTTTCTCCTGTTCCGGCAACTGCTCGATCAGGATATCCTGATCGAAGGGGGGTACTTGGCCCACTGGCACGTCAAAAACATTGTAACTGTAGGCCTGCGCCTCAGGGAGTTTCAATGGGTGAAGGGCTTTCTCGATACCTACCGGGTCCGCATGCATCCAGAGCAGCGGGAACATGTGTACCATTTTTTTCTCGCGACCTATCACTATGAGCAACAGGAATATCCTGAAGCGCTTCGGGCTCTACAGCAAGTAGTTTTCACAGACGTTTATTACGACTTGGGGGCCCGCTCTATGTTGCTCAAGATTTATTACGAAGCGGAAGAATATGAAGCCCTTGATTACCACATACGAGCCTTCCAAACCTATCTGCGGCGAAACAAGGATATGTCGGCCGGGCACCGCAAGGTGCACCGGAACCTGATCCGCTTTGTGCGTAAGCTTCGCAAATTGCGGAAGCATTCTGACCCAGAGCGACTGGAAGCAGGGCAAGCCGATCTCCTGAAAGAGATCGCAGCAGTCAGGGAGGTCGCAGACCGTAAATGGGTTCTGGCCCAAATTCAAAAGCTGGAAGAAATGTATACTTTTTGATTAATCTAAAAAATAATTGAAAGTATTTGAAATATCTTCGGACACGCCCTACCTTTAGGGTGTGTCCAAGATTATCTATCCTCATTTTGGCTATGAAAACGCATTTGCGCTACACGCCTTTCTACTGGCTGATCTGCCTGCTGGTTCTGGCGATGCCACAGACCACGGGGCAATCCCCTCGTCTCCGGGTGCTGGCCACGACCACCATTTTGGCCGACCTGGCCCAGTCGGTGGCCGGGCCACATGCAGAGGTGCAATCGCTGATGCCCACCGGTGGCGATCCTCATGTATATGATCCCGTACCGGGCGATGCCCGAAAGGTGGCTGAGGCTGATCTGATCCTGCGCAACGGTCTGAAGCTGGAGGGCTGGCTGGACGAAATGATTGAACAGGGGAGTGAAGCCGGGAAAATTGTGACCGTGAGCCAGGGGGTAAAGCCGATCCAGTCGGCCGACCACCCGGAGGCCTATGATCCGCATGCCTGGATGAATGTGCGGCACGCCATGCGCTATGTAGAGAACATTCGTGACGCCCTGGTCTTGCGTGACCCCATGCACGCAGCTGCCTACCGGCAGCAGGCACAGGTATACCTGGAGCAGCTGGCTGCCCTGGATGCCTACATCCTGGCCCAGATCCAGCGCATCCCGGAGGCCCGCCGCATCTTGGCTACCAGTCATGATGCCTTTCGGTACTATGGCAACCGCTATGGCCTACAGGTGGTCTCGATCTTGGGGACCAGTACCGATGCCGAAGCCCGGATTGAGGACTATCAGGCGCTCGCGGCAGTGATCCGCGAGCACCAGATACCGGCTGTTTTTATCGAATCCACCCTCAACCCCAAGCTGCTTCAGCAGATGGCCGAGGACCTCGGCGTGGTGATCGGTGGAAAACTTTATGCCGATTCTCTGGGGGACCCTGAGAGTGGAGCTGCTACCTACCTTGATATGCTGCGTCAGAACACCGATTTGATCGTGGCCGGACTCACCCGCCCCCTGCCGGGGGCGGCATCGGATCAGAGCCTGCGCTTTCTCTGGGTGGTATTGGGAGCCTTTGCCCTGGCCTTTGGCTGGCTGGTATGGCGGCTTTGGCCGGCCGCGCCACCCTCGGTCAACTGGGATGATTACAAAGTCGAAATCCGGGGTCTTTCCGTTTCCTACGGCCGCAAGACCGCCCTGGCCAATGTATACCTGGATCTGGAGCCAGGCTATATCTATGGTCTCATCGGCGGCAATGGCTCCGGCAAATCCACGCTCTTCATGTCTGTCCTGGGCCTCATCCCGGCCGACGCCGGTACGGTTCGCATTCACGGGCAAAAGATAGAGGAGGTGCGCAAGCACATCGCCTACATTCCCCAAAAGGAGGAGATTGACTGGACTTTTCCGGCTACTGTCATGGACATCGTCCTGATGGGGCGCTACCCCTATCGCGGGGTATTTGACCGCTTGCAGAAGGTAGACCGGGAGAAAGCCCTGGAGGCGCTGGATATGCTGGGTATCGGCCATATCCGGGACAAGCAGATCGGAGAGCTCTCCGGAGGGCAGCAGCAGCGGGTCTTTATTGCCCGGGCGCTGTGTCAGGAAGCGCAGCTCTACTTTTTTGACGAGCCCTTTGTCGGAGTGGACATTGCCACAGAGAGCCGCATCATGGAGATTGTGCGGGACCTGGCGGCCCAGGGCAAGTTTGTCATCATCATCCACCACGACCTGGCCAAGGTCAGGGAGTATTTTGACCGGCTGATCATGATGAATCAGCGGGTGGTGGCCGCAGGAGATACCGAAGCAGTATTTACAGACGAAAACATTCGTACCACCTACGGGGGACGGCTGACGATCCTGCAAAAGACCGACCTTTACCGCTAAGCCTGTTGCCTTATGTCTACTCTGGTTGAAGTGTTTCAATACGATTATGCCCTCCGGGCCTTGCTGGCCTCGGCCATGGTGGGGATCATGTGCGGCGTCCTGGGCTGCTTCATCGTGCTGCGAAATATGTCCCTGATCGGGGACGCCCTGTCTCACGCTATCCTGCCTGGCGTGGTAGCGGGCTTCCTGGTGGCAGGTTATAGCGTCCTTGCCTTCTTTACCGGTTCGGTCATCGCCGGGCTGGTGGCCGCCGTCCTGATCACCTGGATCCAGCGCAACGTACGTACCCGCGAAGATGCCGCCATCGGCATCGTGTTTACCTCCATGTTTGCCATCGGGGTCATGGGCATATCCTGGCTTACCCGGCAGGAGGGGGTTCACCTTGATCTGAAAGATTTTCTGTTCGGCAACATCCTCGGGATTTCGGATCAGGATCTGTGGCTGACAGGCCTGGTGCTGGTCTTTACCCTGCTGTGTGTGGCGGTTTTTTACCGCTACCTCTTCATCACCACCTTTGAGTCGGTGGTAGCCCGGACCATTGGCATCCCGGTGGGCGCCATTCATTATTTTCTGATGTTGCTGCTTTCCTTTGCAGTCGTAGCCTCCCTGCAGTCGGTCGGGGTGATTTTGGTGGTGGCGATGCTCATCACCCCGGCCTCCACCGCTTACCTGCTCACCCACCGCTTGCGGACCATGGTATGGCTGGCAGGCCTGCTGGGCCTGCTGTCCACCACGCTGGGGCTGCTGTTGGCGATCTTCTTTGAGACCACCCCTGGCCCGGCCATGACGGTGACGGCCACAGGACTCTACCTATTGGCGGTCCTCTTCGCCCCCCAGCGGGGCCTGGTGCGCGCCGCTTTGCGGC
Source organism: Bacteroidota bacterium (assembly GCA_003696875.1). Lineage (GTDB taxonomy): Bacteria > Bacteroidota > Bacteroidia > J057 > J057 > RFHL01. The sequence goes on from RFHL01000168.1 coordinate 6,750, forward strand.
GCTGGCGTAAACAAAACCGCATCCTGACGGAGGATGCCCTCAAGCAAGCCGTACGCCTGAGCGAGGCGTCGTCTCGCCTGCCACGGCAGGCCTTGCGGGAACGCATGTCGCTCTCCAACTGGCGGCTCGGCCGCCTGCTGCGGCAGTTGGAACGACAAGGCGCCATCTGTCTTCAGGGCCCTTTGCTGGAGCTGACCGAGCAGGGCACGCAGGAAGGCTATGCGCTGGTGCGGGCCCACCGGCTGTGGGAAACCTACCTTGTTCAGAAAATGGGCCTGGAGCTGGACCAGATTCACGAGGATGCCGAGCGGTATGAACACATCCTGCCCAGTCACCTGCTCGACGAAGTGGAGCAGTCTCTGGGAAACCCCCGCCTGGACCCACATGGGTCGCCTATTCCCGAAAAGTATACCGGCCCCTTTCCTTCGTTGGCTTCCCTCAGGCAAGATGAAGCCATGCTGATTAGTCAGCAGCAGATCAGCCATCGGGTGCGGGCCGAGCTGTGGTCTCTTGGGGTGCGACCGGGTAGCCGGGTGGTGCTGCTGGAAGCAGGCGAAGAAGGGGTTCGCGTGCAAGTCGATGCGGAAGAACGGCTCATTTCCCTTAGTTTAGCTGAGAAAATCCGCGTCGAGCCCTGCATGCCTAGCTCGACGTGAACGAAATCCCCTGTCTTTGCCGTTAGCATGATATGAAAACCTATCTCCTGCTGGTCTTCTGGACCCTTTTCGCTCTTCCCCTCACGGCACAGCTCATCCCCGACCCTTACCTCCTGAAGGAAGGGCACCAGGGTTTGGATTTGATTTATGAGATGAAATTTGACGCCGCGGAGGCGCACCTTGCCGGGCTCGCCCGGGCCTATCCTGAGCATCCCGGCCCGCCTTTTCTGCGGGCGCTCAACCGCTGGTGGCAGACCTACATTTCCATGTCTACCCGTGCGTACTACGACTTCATCGAGGGGCAGCTGGACGAATCCATGTCACGAAATGAGGCGCTCGAGGAGGCCCCCGGACGCCATAAGGAATATGTCTTTTTCCAGTTTATGGCCCATGCCCTGGAGGCACGCCTCTTTGCCTATCGGGGCGAATGGTTCTCGGCGGTAAATGCCGCGCGAAAACTGGTGTCCCCCATGAAGGCCAGCCTGAAGTATGTAGGGACAGAGCCGGAGTTTTATATGCTAGCAGGCCTATACCACTATTATGTGGCGTCCTACCATGAGTTCTATCCGGTTATTCGTCCATTTCTCTCCTTCTTTCCGGATGGAGATAAGGAAAAAGGCTTGGCCGAAATGGTGCAGGCGGCCAATACCACCAGCATAGCCCAGGTGGAAGCGGGTTTTTTTCTGGGCACGATATACCTGGACGAAATCGGCCAGCCCGGCAAAGGCCTGAAACAAACCCAATTTCTGGCCACGCGCTACCCATCCAATACCAAGTTTGAGCTGGAATATGCCCGGGCTCTGGTCAAGGCGGGAAAGTATGCCCAGGGAGAGGCGCGCTTACAGGCGATGCGTGATCGCTACATATCCCAACCCGGTTTTGGTACGCGAAATATTAACAGCCTCGAAAGCACGACGACCAGCCACCTGATGATTCAGGTGTATCACTATCTGGCCCGGGTCCGCCTCTACGGGCAGCAGGACTTTGAGGGCGCCCGTTTTTTCCTGGATCAAAGCGACCACATGGCCAAACTGGCTGCGGTGGACGAAAGCATATACCTCACCGGTAATGTGTATCTACGCGGCCTGATTGCCGACGAGCAGGGCGAGCGGGAGGCGGCCCGAAAGGCCTATCGGAGGGTCTTGGACATGGAAGCCAACGAAACTTACAAAACGCTGGCCAAAGCGGGCCTTTCTCGTCCGCTGACCCTCGCCGACTGACGAATCTGTCAGGCGGGGACTTCGCTTACCTCCACCGGCAAGAGCACCTCTTCCATGTAATCGGCAATGCCCCGGAGGGTTTCATCACTGAACCGCTGGAGGGCCCGCCTTCCAACCATTTCCAGGCCTTTCCGGGCCGTATTTACTCCTACCTGCACCGCCTGAATGTGAAAGGCGCTGGCATGGGCGGCTTTTAGGGAGTCGATAAAGAGGTATTTTAGCCCCTCCTCGGTCATCGCAATGATGACATCGGTCAGCTCCGGGACATGGTCCCGGGGGCGCTCTGCTTCACGGAGCGTTTCAATGATGGAAAAGGCCCGGGTCTTGACCGCTTCAGAAAGGGGAAAGGCGACGTGGAAAATAATCTGACTCATACCCCCAAGGTACGCGAAATCCCCGGTTATGTAGCCCCTTATGGGACTGAACGCTACTGTCTAAACCCAAACACCACGAAGTGGGCTTCAGAATCGCCTGCGTTCCGGGTTATATGCAGACCCCGGGACTCCCAGCGAAGGTCGCCCGGCATCACAGAGAGCGCTTCCATAGCCAGGCCGGCTTCTCCCATGCTGCCATGCTGCAGTTGATGAGCATTGAGGGCATAGACGATCCGGTTGAGACCACTATGTAAAGGCGTCTCAAAATGCGGGGGAAGATTGACGTCCATGACCCGTATATACTCATTGTCGAGCAGGACGTGGGCATGGGAGGGCAAGGTGTCGGCCACATCTCCTTCTACCTGATCGATCACATAGGGCAGGCTGGGGGTAACCCGATATAGGAGGAGAAAGTGGGCGGCCTTGGAGCCGTTGTTGATCAACTGCAGAGCCCCCCCCTCCTGCCAGGAAGCCGTGGCACGAGCGGCCTCCCAGGTGGTGGGGTGAGGGCCTTGAATCATCTGGATATCCAGATCACTCAGGGCATACAACAGATGAGAGGGTACCTCAAAAACAGGCAGTTCATCCTGTGGGTGCAAGGTGATGTCCAACACCGCCACGTAGGGGTTTATGAGAAGCTGATCGACCCGATCGGGGGCCACTTCTGGAAGCCGGGCCGCCGTAAGGGGGCCTTCTTCCTGCTTGTTGCCAGCACAGGTAGAAAAGAAAAGTCCCCCGAGCAGGCTGGCTAGCAGCAGCCAGTTGAACCGAATAGCAGTAGCGCGAGTCATAGGAATAGGGTTTGAGGATCTATAGATGACCGGCCACAGGACTCCCCGTCGGGAGCGGGCTGAGAGCGGACCATCAAAAATCTCTGAACTATTCCGAAAAAAGGGAATGATTTTCCGTATCAGACGGATTGATAATGATCATCCTGCCGGACTGGCAGGGTAATGATAAAGGCGGCCCCTTCGTCTGGCTGGCTGAAAGCCGAGATGTTGCCCTGGTGCCGCTGGGCGATCTGTTTGCAGACCGCCAGGCCAATACCCGCCCCTTCGTAGCGGCGGCCATTGAGCCGCTGAAACAGGTCAAAGATGTGTGGGGTATGCTTAGGGTCGAAGCCGATGCCATTGTCCCGAAAGATAAGCGAGACCTTAAAAAGCTCTTCTTCCCGCCAGATTTCCTTGGCCTCAATGTGAATCTCGGGCGGGACATCGCTCTTGCAAAATTTCAGGCTGTTGCTGATCAGGTTCTGGAAC